>JALSIF010000105.1 GCA_026981635.1 bacterium
CTGGAGCGAAAGCTCAGCGAGACCGAGCCGGAGGAGATGGAGCGCCTGCTCAGGTCCAACCTGATGAGCGCCTTTTTGGGCATCAGGGCCTGCCTGGACCTGATGGTGGAGACGGGGGGCGGGGCGGTCGTAAACCTGGGCTGCGCTGGCGCGCGCCACCTTACCGCCAAGCGCCGCCTGCCTGCCTACTATGTGGCCAAGAGCGCGCTGGTAGCCCTCACCTTCAGCTTTGCCCGTGAGCTTGCCCCACTGGGGATCAGGGTTAATCTGCTCTCCCCCGGCTTTACCGAACTAACTGAGGTTCCGGTGGAGGTGAAGGACCGGGTGGGAAGGGCCATCCCCATCGGTAGGCTGGTGGAGCGGGAAGCCATCGTCACCGCCCTCTATCAGCTGGTGGACCTCTCTCCGGCCGCACGCCAGATCACCGGCACCGACCTGCAGGTGGGCGGGGGCTGGGGGGTCTAGCCTTGGCTAGGGAGCAGAAAGCGGGGAGAACCAAGCGTAGGAGGCTAGGCTGGTGGCTGGGAGGAGGGGTTGTTGCGCTGGTTTTCCTCTATCTCATCCTGGGGCCCATCCTCACGGTGGTGGGTTTCTTTTATCTGATGAAGACCGGACGCAGCGACCTGGCCTGGCACCTGCTCTCCCGCCAGACCCGTGAGGAACTTCCCCAGGATAGCCTGGGGCGGTTGGGGGATCTCCTGTTTGCCTCCCTCACCGGCGGAGATGGGGGCCTGATGGCTGAGGTGGCTCCCACCTCGGCCACCTCCCTGTCTCGCATCCTCCGCCAGCGAACCCGTCTGGTGGGGGTGAGGGAAAGGCTGGAGGATGGTGGGGTGGTGGTGGTAGTCACCGTGGAAACTTTGGACCTCAGGGACCTTCTACAGCTATCCCTCAAGGAGGTGATCGGTCAGCTCCTCACCGGCGGTAAGGTTGAGGCACCGAGCCACCAGGAGCTAGTTGCCCTGGCTGGGCAGGCAGAGCTGGTCAGGAGGACCATATCCATTCCGGTCCGCCTTGAGGGGGGGTGGTGGAGAATGGACCTGAGTGAGCAGGCTGCGACGGTGGGGCCCTGGCTGGAGAGGCTGAAGAGACTCAGGGGACGCTAGGCGGTGCTTTCCGCTTCCATCTGGTGGACAATCTCCACCACCTTGCGGGCTCCCTCCTCCATGGTGCTGGCGGTGATGAAGCGGTCCCCGCCCTGCTCGGAGAGGATCTGGCGGCCCAACTCCTCGTTGGTGCCGGTCATCCTGACCACGATGGGTACCTCGCGGCGGAGGCTCTTTACCCCTTCCACCAGGCCCTTGGCCACCTCATCACAGCGGCTGATGCCGCCGAAGATGTTTACGAACACCGCCTTGACCTCAGGGTCGCGCAGGACCACATCCAGGGCCTTGACGATCATGTCGGCCCGGCTTCCTCCCCCCACGTCCAGGAAGTTGTTGGGGGGCTCGCCCGCCCGGGCCACCACATCCAGAGTGGTCATCACCAGGCCGGCGCCGTTGCCGATGATGCCCACCCTACCCCGCTGCTTCTCCGGCATGTGGACGTAGGTGACGCCCTGCTCGTGGGCATACTTTTCGTACTCGTCAAGGTCGGCTCCCACCTCCCGATATTCCTCCAGCTCGGGGTGGCGAAACAGGCCGTTGTCGTCAAAGTCAATCTTGGCGTCCACGCAGACCAGCTCGCCCTCTCCGGTCACTACCAGGGGGTTTATCTCCACCAGGTTGCAGTCGTAGTCCAGGTAGCACTGGTAGAGCTTGCTGGCAATCTCAGCGATCTTGCCCACCTTCTGCTGGTTTACCCCCGGTGCGGTGTAGATGAGCTCGCGGAGCTGGTAGGGGTGGAGCCCCTCCAGGGGGTCAATCCACACCTTGGCGATCTTTTCCGGGGTCTCCCGGGCCACCTCCTCAATGTCCACTCCACCGGAGGCAGAAAGCATCATCACCAGCATCCTGGCATCCCGATCCAGGGTCAGGCCCAGGTAGTACTCCTCGGCGATCTCCACCGCCTCGGTGACCAGTACCTTTTTTACCGGGATGCCCTTGATCTCCATGCCCAGAATCTGGCGGGCCACCTCCTCTGCCTCGGCAGGGCTTTGGGCAAGCTTTACTCCTCCCGCCTTGCCCCGGCCGCCCACATGGACCTGGGCCTTGACCACCACTTGGCCGCCAAGCTCCTCGGCGATGGCGCGGGCTTCCTCTGGGGTGTGGGCCACCTTCCCCTTGGGGATGGGCAGGTCGTAGCGGGCAAGGATCTCCTTGGCCTGGTGTTCGTGGATCTTCATCCTTTCCCTTTCCTAAGTGAGATTTGGGGTAGCGGGATTATAGGCCAGCCGGCCTTGGCAGGGGTGGCCTAGAATCGCCCCGTCATGACCGGCTCCACCTTTGGCCGTCTGCTCCGCCTCACCACCTTTGGGGAGAGCCATGGGCCGGCGGTGGGCGGCATCCTGGACGGAGTCCCGGCAGGGATAAAACTCAACCTGGAGCAGGTCCAGCAGGAGCTCTGGCGCCGCCGGCCGGGCCAGGCGGGAAAGCTCGCCTCCGCCCGTAAGGAGGAGGACCGGTTGGAGATCCTCTCCGGGGTGCTTAAGGGGGTGACCCTGGGCACTCCCATCGGCTTTGTGGTGAGAAACGTTGACCCCAGAAGCGAGGACTATGAGGCCCTGCGGGAGGTCTACCGGCCGGGCCATGCCGACTATGTCTATGAGGCCAAGTTTGGCTTCAGGGACTGGCGGGGTGGGGGCAGGGCCAGCGCCCGGGAGACGGTGGCCCGGGTGGCGGGGGGAGCCATCGCCCGTCAGCTCGTGGCAGAGCTTTCCGGGGCGAGGGTGTTTGGCTGGGTCTGCCGGCTGGGGGAGCTCGCCTTTGGGCCGCCGGAGAGGCCGGAGGTGGTGTGGGATAACCAGCTTCGCATCCCTGAGCCCGGGCGCCTGGAGGAGGCGCGAGGCTATCTCCTCAGCATCAGGGAAAAGGGCGAGGGGATCGGCAGTCAGGTGGAGGTGGTGGCCGAGGGAGTGCCAGCGGGGCTGGGCGAGCCGGTGTTTGACAAGCTTGATGCCCTCATTGCCCAGGCGCTCTTTTCCATTCCAGCGGTGAAGGCGGTAGAGGTAGGCTCCGGCACCCGGGCGGCAACCATGCGCTCCAGCGAGCACAACGACCAGCCCGACCCCGACGGGGTGGTGAGGAAGAACCAGGCTGGCGGGATCGTGGGGGGCATCTCGGACGCCAGGCCCATCCGGGTGAGGGTCACCTTCAAGCCCCCCTCCTCCATCCCCCTTCCCCAGCGGGCCCTGACCCGGAAGGGGGAGGTCAGGGAGGTCAGGGTGACCGGTCGCCACGACCCGGTTATCGCCCCCCGTGCCCTGCCGGTGGTGGAGGCGATGCTCTGTCTGGTGCTGGCCGACCAGCTCCTCATCCAGCGGAGCCGGCGGCGGTGGGATGGGCAGGACTAAAATCAGCCGTGGGAGGAAGCCATGACAGAAAGAAGCTTTAAGCACATCCTGTTTGAGACCGACCACAAGCCGGTCGCCCTGATCCGGCTCAACCGCCCCAAGGTGCTAAATGCCCTCAACTCTGAGCTGATGGAGGAGCTGGGGGACCTTTTGGAGGAGCTTGACCGGGACGATGAGTGGAAGGTGGCGGTGATTACGGGCAGCGAGCGAGCCTTTGCCGCCGGAGCAGACATTGACGAGATGGCGGAGCTTTCCGCCGTT
>JALSIF010000106.1 GCA_026981635.1 bacterium
CGGTGACCGGCACACCGGTCCACATCTCCACCACCCGGGCCACCTCGTGCTCGGTCACCACCCTGCGAACCTCCCCCTGGGCAGCCTCCACCTCGGGCTGAGTCTGACCGAGCAGGCCCTGCTCCTTCAGCCGGCGAGAAAGCTCCTCCTCAGCCGGAGGGGCGTGCTCGCCCAGAAGCTCGGCCACCTCCTCATCGCCCGCCTCCTCCAACATGGGCGGGCTCTCGCTCATCTTCATCAGCCGCTCCTGCTCCAGCTGGGCCTGAAGATGAACCGAGGCACTGGCCTCGTCAATCACATCTATCGCCTTATCGGGGAGCTTGCGGTCGGTGATGTACTTCTGACTGAGGTAGACCGCCCGGTGGAGGGCCTCGTCGGTGATCACCACATTGTGGAACTTCTCGTATTCGCTACGCAGGCCCTCTAGGATCTTTACCGTCTCCTCAAAGCTGGGCTCCTCCACCATGATGGCCTGGAAGCGGCGCGAGAGGGCCCCGTCCTTCTCAATGTATTTGCGGTACTCCTTGAAGGTGGTCGCCCCGATGCAGTGGAGCTCACCCCGGGCGAGGGAGGGCTTGAGGATGTTGGAGGCGTCCAGGCTCCCCTCGGCCGAACCTGCCCCCAGGATGGTGTGGAGCTCGTCAATGAAGATGATGATCTCGCCCTTGGAGTCGCGGATCTCCTGGATGAGCAGCTTAAGCCGCTCCTCAAACTCGCCGCGAAACTTGGTCCCCGCCACCAGGCTGGCCATGTCAATGGCCAGCACCCGCTTGTTCCTCAGGGCAGGCGGGACCTGGTTCTTGACGATACGCTCGGCCAGCCCCTCCACGATGGCCGTCTTGCCCACTCCCGGCTCTCCCACCAGGACCGGGTTGTTCTTGGTCCGCTTGGAGAGGATGTGCATCAGCCGCTCAATCTCCCGCTCTCGGCCGATTACCGGGTCAAGCTTGCCCTCGGTGGCAAGCTTGGTGAGATCGCGGGCAAACTTGTCCAGCACCGATGAGCTGGAGGAGGTGGCCCGCTGGGGACGGCCGCCCGAGCGGCGCCGGTAGCCCTCAAGGTAGGAGGAGAAGGTCTGGCGCAGGATCTGCTGGTCCAGCCGGTAGTCCCTAAACAGGGCCTGGATGAAGTAGGAGCGGTCCTGGGCCATGGCGATGAGGATGTGGGTGGTGCCGATCTCCTGGTGCTGGAAGCGGCGCATCTCCTTGAAGGCGTTCTCCAGAAGGTCAATGGTGCGGATGGAAAACTCCGGCTTGTACTTGTAGTTGCCCGAGTTCTTGTAGAGGTGGTTTTCAATCTTGAACTGGAGCTGGGGGATGTTCACGTTGAGGCTGGTAAGCACCTTGACCGCAGTGCAGCTGGTCTGCTTGAGGATGGCAAAGAGGATGTGCTCCGGGTCCACGTAGCGCTGGCGCATCTGCTTGGCATACTCGGCGGCGCGGTTGATGGCCTTCTTGGCCGAAAACGAGAAGTAGTCCAGGTAGGTCATCTTGTTCCTATCTCCGCCTCGCTAAACCCTACCGCCATGCCCGTGCCAGCGCTTACACCCATCTTTCCATACTACCCACCTTCGGGGCAGCCAGACCTAACTGGGGATGCCTGCCCATTGGGTCAGTTTTCAGGTTAGCACGAAAGAGCCTGCCTCCACAACCCCCAGGGATGCAATCCAAGCTAGCGGCGGGGAGGAGGCACCTAGCCCGCCTCCTCGCCGTCGCGGGAAAGCTCGCTGCCCACCGCCTCCTCCCGGCGGGGGATGGGGGTGCCGTGGTCGCTCAGGGTGGCCCTGAATCCCTCAAGCAGGCGCCTAAAGATGGGCCCCGGCCTGCCCTCGCCGATTACCCTCCCGTCAATCTCCACCACCGGCACCAGCTCAGCCGCGGTGCCGGTGAGGAATACCTCGTCGGCGGTGTAGAGGTCAAAGGTGGTGAGGATGCGCTCCTCGCAAGGGATGCCCAGTTCCACCGCCGTCTCCATCACCGCCGCCCGGGTGATGCCGGGCAGGATCCCCATGTAGGTGGGCGGGGTAAAGACCTGCCCATCCTTGACAATGAAGACGTTGTCCACCGTGGCCTCGCTGACGTAGCCGTCCACGGTAAGCATGATCCCCTCGTCGGCGCCAGCGTTGTTGGCCTCAATGATGCCCAGGATGTTGGAGAGGTAGTTTAGGGTCTTTGCCTCCACGCTCATGGTCTGGACCGACAGGCGGCGGGTGGAGCAGGTGATGCACTTTATCCCCTGCTCATAGAGCTCCTGGGGGTAGATCTGGATGCGGTCGGTGATGATGATGACGCTGGTGCCGAAGGTACACTTCTTGGGGTTGATGCCCAGGTCACCGATCCCCCGGGTGACTACCAGCCGGATGTAGGCCTTCTCGTAGAGGCAGTTTCGGGCAAGCAGGTCCAGGATGAGCTCCTTTAGCTCCTCCTTGGTGTAGGGGATCTCTATGTGGACGAACCGGGCCGACTTGTAGAGGCGCTCCAGGTGCTCGTCCAGCCGGTAGACGAAGCCGTCGTAGACCTTGATCCCCTCAAACACCCCGTCCCCGTAGAGCAGGCCGTGGTCCAGCACGGAGATGCAGGCTTTGGACTTTGGCAGGTACTTGCCGTTGACAAAGTAGACAAGCTCATCCGCCATGGGCCTGACCTCCCGAGGGATCCACCAACACCGATTATAACAGTGCGCCCCCGGCCGTCCTCAGGAGGAGGCGCTGCGAACCCCGGCGTTTATCTCCCTAAGGTGCGCAAACCGCTGCGGGCTTACCTCTTCGCCGAAGCTCCGCTCGGGGGCCAGCCTGAAGCCGTGGCGGGTGGCCATCTGCCAGATCTCCTCCACCCTCTCCAGAGCGATGTCGCGGCCCACGGTGTAGGACTCAAAGCGCCCCTCCAGGGCAAGCACGATGGTCTCCGCCAGGCAGGCGAACACCTGCCCGGGGGGAAGCCCGATATCAAAGGTAAGCTCCCCGGAGGGAAGCAGGATCTCCCCGCTTTGCACCACCACCACATCCCGGCGCGCCTCCGCCCCCTCGGGGGAGATGTCGGGGGGCTGGGCGATGTCCAGCACCACCGCTCCCCGGCTGAGCCACTCCACCCTGACCACCGGGTCAACCGCGCTGGTGGCGGTAATCACCAGCCGGGCGCCCCTCAGGGCCTCCTCAATGGAGGTGGTAAAGGTGACCCTCCGGCCGGGGCTTTCTTCCCCGATGCGGGCGGCAAGCCCACGAAGCTTCTCCTCCCGCGGCGCACAGAGCACGATCTCTTCCACCTCCCTTGCCATCAGGCGGCTGAGCACGCTGCCGATGGAGCCGGTGGCGCCGATTACCGCCAGCCGCTCACTCCCCGGCTCAAGCCCCGCCTTGCGGCTAACCAGCCTCAGGGTCTCTGCCGCCGCCGCCACGGTGTAGGAGTTTCCCGAGGTGACCGGGATGGGGGATTGCCGGGAGAGGGTCAGCCCCGCATCCCCCACCACCGAGGTGTAGGCCCCAAGCCCAAGGATCCTGCAACCCATCCGCTCCGCCCAGCGGGCGATGGCGGCAAGCTTCCGGTAGGTCCACTGGGGGGGGCGGGCAAGCATCAGCCGCCCGGTCACCGGCAGGCCGTAGAGGTAGCCGTGGGCGGTTGGACCCAGGGGGCTTCTTACCCCCCTCACCTCCCCCGCCACGATGGAGGGCAAAAGGGCCG
>JALSIF010000107.1 GCA_026981635.1 bacterium
AGGACCAGCATCGGGGAGGAGGGGACTAGCGCCAGCTGCGGATGAAGAGCAGGGTGTAGATGATGGCCCAGACGAGCAGGATGATGTAGCTTGCGATAAGAAAAAGGTTCAGCCCCCCCGGGTCCTTCTCTGGCACCAGAAAGGGGTCATCAAGTTTTTCTAGGACGGGAGGCTCACCGCCTGTCTGAACCTGTTGCTGGCTGGTCTTGTTCTCCTCCATGGCGGTCTCCTATCTACGCTTGTCCCACCCGCACTCCTCTATGTCGCTAAGGTCAAAGTAGTGGGGCGGGGTGATGTAGGTTACCTTCTCCTCCGGCGGACGGGGAGCCTCAGTGGTGGGGACAGCACCGAGGGTTTCCTCCGCCTCCTCTACTACCGGGATCCAAGGTTTAAAGACCCCCAGGGTCTGAATGTAGAAGACCAGTGCACGGGCATCGCAGGTGGGCTCACCGGTGGGGGTAAAGAGCCAGGTGTAGGCAGGCATGATGGAGCCGGGAACCATTTCACGAGGATTGAGGAAATGGGCGTAGTGCCAGTCGTCGGTATACTTTCCACCCACCCGGGAAAGGTCTGGACCAGTACGCTTGGTACCCAAGAAATGGGGGCTGTCAGCCAGGTACTCCCATGCTTCCGCCACCACCGGTGGCTTCTGCTTCCTCCAAAGTAGCTTGCGGTCATAGTCCACATCTCCTCGCCCGAACATGCGGATGTCGCCATCCAGAGGTCTTACTTGCTGGGAGTGACAGTACATGCAGCCCTCTCGTTTGTAGACCAGCCTACCACGCTCCCATTTATTACGCATGGCCAGATCCTTGCCTGACAGTTCGCGCTTGGGCTTGAGCATCCAGTCGGGCAGACCGCGGTTGGGGTCCTGTTGAACCTCCTTGGGGATGGTGTTCCAGCCTGGAGTGGCGATGACCGGGATGATCACGGTGGCGATGACGGCAAAGATGAAGAAAGACATCAGGATGGCCACAAACCAGGCCAGGTTTCGCTCGGCGCGGTGGAAGATGTCATTTTTCCCTGCCATCGCTTACACCTCCGCCACACTGCCGCCCCCGGTGGCCAGCGCCTCAGCCTCCCGCTCGGTGAGCGCCACCTTGCGCGGTTCGGCCATGAGCGCAGTCATCACCGCGTTGTAGGCAAAGACGAACATGCTTAGCACCATCATGCTCCCGCCGATGATACGGATCCAGTAGAAGGGCTGCATGGCTACCACGGTCTCAATGAAGCTCAAAGAGGTGTGCTTCCACAGCCAACCCTGATAGAAACCGCCCACCCACATGTCCAGGGCAAAGATGACAAAGCCCCAGATCATCAAGTGGATCTGGACCCACTGAAGGCCACGGGAGTAGATGGGCCGCTTGTACATGATGGGCAGCATGTAGTAGGCCGCCCCAATGGCAAAGGCGGTAAAGGCGCCAAACAGGGCCATGTGGGCGTGGCCCACCACCCAGTCGGTAAAGTGGACATACTGGCTCACCGATCGCAGGGCCTGAGCAGGTCCTTGGATGCAGGTAGCGAGGTAGAAAGTTGTCCCCCAAATGAAGAGGTTTACGATGGGGTTAGTTCGTATCTGCTTGGCCAGGTCAATGGGAGTGAGATAGAAGTTGGTCACCGCAGTAAAGACCGGAATCAGTAGCAGGACGGAAAAGACAGCCGCTACCGTGGTGAGCCAGGTGGGGATGGGGCCGTAGGTGAGGTGGTGGGCGCCGTTCCAGGCGTAGATGAAGGCAATGGACCAAAAGCCGATCATGGATAGGGTGTGGCTCCACAGGGGGCTGCGAGAGGCTTTGGGGATGAAGTAGTAGGCCAGCGCCAGGCCGGCGGGAGTGGCAATCAGCCCCACCACCATGTGGCCGTAGAACCAGTTGATGTTGGCGTCGTTTACTCCGGTGTAGCCAGCAGGCCAATTGCCGATGATGTAGACCGCCGCGGTCCAGATCAGGGTCCCCATCATGTACCAGAGGCTGGTGTACATCTGCTTGACCCGACGGTTGGCGATGGTCTGGAAGAGGACATAGGAGACCAGCACCCAGCTGACCACGATGAGCAGGTCAACCCACCAGGGCCAGTCGGCCCACTCCTTGCCCTGGGTATATCCCAGGGGGACAGAGAAGAGGGCCAGGATGTTGGCGACAAGCCAGATGTAGCCTGCCCAAAGAGCAAGCTTCTCGCTGTAAAGCTTAGTTTTGCAGAGTCTAGGGGTGATGAATAGGAAAGCAGCCACATTGGCGGAGACCAGCCAGCCGGTTACTACAAGATTGTTGTGAGTTGGTCGGATGCGACCCAAACTTAACCAAGCCACTTTGCCGAGAAATTCAGGGAGGACAAATTTGATGGCGGTAATTAGCCCAAGAACTACTCCTATGCACAGGAATGCAATGCTCATAAAAAGCCAGAAACGGGCCGCTTTGTCCTCGTGGACGACGGGCTGATCATAGCTTCCCGTCTGGCTTACTGGCTTGGCGGTGATTACTGCAGCTGAAGACTCCATGGCTCAGTTCTCACCCTCCTTTACGATCTCCTCCAGGGGGCGGGCAATGGGAGAATCCCGCTCCACCCCTGCGTTGTACTTGATCCAGTTGATGATGTTCCAGATGTCAGTTGCACTAAAGGTGGAACCCCAGGCAGGCATTGCTGTACCTGGAATCCCGTTCTTGATGGATATAAAGAGCCAACCATCCGGGCGGGCTTCAATCCACTGCTTGATAGTCAGATTCCGTGGACGAGGATCCAGTGAGAAGTAGCGCGGTCCCTTCCCGTCGGCAAGACGGCCATGGCAACCTATACAGTTTTGAATATAGAGCCTCCTGCCTCGCTCTATGGAACTATCGGTCATCTTGACAGGATTGAGTGGGATGGGGATGTACTCAAAACCCGCCTCCAAGTCGGGGATGGTCTGGGTCGGAGAGGTGATTTCACTCAGCTCCGGCGGGGCCTTGGAAGTGATCTCTTCCGCTGGGGTTGACTCCTGCTCAGGTTGGGCATAGATATAGCCCGTGCTTCTGAGACTGAGAAACACTCCAAGCGAGAAAACCGCCAGCACGAAAAGAGCCAGCACCCACACTGACCCAATCTTTGAGGTCTTACCTTCCCTTTTCATCGCGCACCTCTCCTCACCTTGGTTGTAGTGCCCTCTCAGATTACTTCTTCCCCTCACCATCTAAAGCGTGCACCTTCTTCGGTGGAGAAGGAGGGATCTGCGGAGGAGGGAGTTTAATGCCTTGTTTCTCTTCTAGCTGTTTCCAAAGGGGTCTCTCTGGGGGTGGGTAGGGGATGGGGATTCCTTGGGCTCGGACATACTCATATTCACTAGGCGGGATAGTGACGGTCATTCGCTGATAAGCCAGATAACGGGCCAGGGCCTCCACCTCCCAATCGTCCCTGATGTAGATGCCCATGATTGAGTCGGGTTGGAGGGACTGAGGAGCTTTTATCAGCTGCTTTAGCCATTCAAAACTGCGCCGCAACCCAACACCAGATAGGTCAGGTCCAACTTCTCCCCCTTGCCCTAGGATTGAGTGGCAGGTTATACATCCCTTAGTGTAGAAAAGCACCCTGCCCATCTCAGCGCTCTCTAAGTAGCTCTTTGGAGGAGGGGGAAGGGGAGGAGCGGGATCCAGAGGCTGGTAATCAGGATCACCGGGCCACGGTAAAGTCTTTAAAAAGGCTTCTACTTCGGGAGGGATGCGGTTTTCCTTGCCCCGGCTAGCTGGCACGGGTAGAGGCTCTTGCTCGGTTGCTGCCTCTTGGATTTCCGACGGCGGGGTCTCAGGAGTTTGACCGGAGCGTATCTCCAGGCTTTCACTTTGGACCAGGGCAGGAAGAGCAGCCAAGGTGGCAATCAGGATGGACGCAAATGACGCCACCGTAAAGAAGCTTAATCTCGCTTGTCGCTTCCCGCTTTTACTGATCATTGTCCATCACCCTACCCTCTTCGGCGGAGCTGGCCTTAGAAACGGGTGAAGAAGCAGTCTTCTTACCGTTCTCATCTCTGTCTCCTACGCCAGACAGATAACGAACTATCTGCTCCAATTCATCCACATTGGGACGATCCTCTGGTGGTCCCATCAGTGATTCTCGCCCCTCTCCCGGTCTGGTCCTTACAACCCATTGAGAGGGACGTTGGCTGAGGAGGAAGGTGACAATGGCATATACCTCTCGGGCAGCCCAGGGGTCACGCCTTGGGTCCAGCCCCTCGTTGTACTCATAGGGGTATATTCCTTCATGCCGCTCCCTGAGGATTTCCTCCTCCACCTCAGGTGTACTGAACAGGAAAGGCATCTTGGTGTCTGCTTGATTGGCGGCTGGATTCCAGAGGGAGAGTTCAATGTACTCCCAGCGAAACTGCTCGCCTATCTTGGTCAGTTCTGGTCCAATCTGTCCCCAACTGAGGCCATCAATCTTGTGGCATGAGTAGCATCCCCGGGCAAAAAACAGCTCTCTACCCAGCTTCACCTGGTCCATGGAGAGAACTCCCTGCCCCTCCACATAAGGATAGGGGTGACAAGAGACACATAGGGCCTGGTAGTACTTCTTAACACGAAGCTCATCCCCCATAAAGACGGGGTCTAGCCATCGCTCAAAGCGCTCATCTTTGTATGCCTGACCGAGGAGGTAGTTCTTAGCCTCACCGAATCCATGTGCATCTGCCAGGGTCAATCCCCTTCCATTTCCGGCGTGGCAAGAAGTACAGGAGATCTCTGTGAACTTGTGGGGAGAAATGTCAGGGTGGGCGACCAAGGCCTTCTCCAGCAACCGTTGCTCCTCAGGAGTAAACTGGTTAAAGTCTGCAAAGGACACTCCCCCTTCAAACATAGGGTTTTCAATTGCTGCGTGGCACGTGGTGCATCGCTGGATCTCTACCGTTCCCCACTCTTCATTTACAATGGTTTGCTGGGAAATCTCTGGGAAGAGCTGCCGGACTGCTCTCCGTACAGCGTACATCCCCTTTACCACCGCATTGGCTCCCTCAGGTGGAATAAGGGCTCTCTCACGAAACTGCTCCTTCACCCCGGGATCTTCGGCCAGCTGGTAGGCTTTCAAATAGTAAGCCTCCCTGTAGATGGAGAACTCACGGTTTTTCTGGGCTGAGTAGTAAAAGGTAATCAACACTGAAAGGAAAGCCACTGCCGTTGCCAGTCCAAGCGCAAAGTAGAGCCTGCTCATCCTTCAATCTCCACCACTTGAGGATTTCTCCAGCAAGTTGCCCTCCTCCTTCCCCTCAACCTTTCCCTAGCGGTGGCAGGTTCCACGGAAGGATAAACTCCCAATTGGGCCCTCGGAAGTAGGTTCCAAGCACGATGAAGAAAATGTTCAACAGGACAAAGGCGCCAAAGAGGGAGTTGACCAACAGGCGCCGGCGGTGGAACCAGACACCCTTGCCAACAATGCCTGCCCGATCTAAGTAGGGAGTGAGGGCAAGCAGAGTCATTACAATGCCGGGAATTCCAATCCCTCCCCAGAAGGCGTCGTAACTGACTAGTTCCTGGAGCCCCAAGAAGTACCAGGGAGCTTTGGAAGGGTTGGTGGGATGGGCCGGATTAGCAGGTTCCTCTAATGGTGCCTGGATGAGCAGTGAAACCACAGTTAGCACCGCAAAAAGCACCGCAAAGACGATCACTTCACGAAGTATCAGGTCTGGCCAAGAAAAAACCCTATCCTTGAGTTGGCGCTGGACAGTGGGGCGGGAAGCATCAGCAATGCCGAGAAGACCGTAGGTTTTGGTTGTCCCGGGGAAACTAAGGTCCTTGCGGCGATGAAAACCGGTCACCGTCTTCTTCATCCCCAGATCGGGGGTGACATTCCTGGGGTGATGGGTCAGACCACCGTCCTTATGTATGCGCCAGAAGTGGACCGCGATGAGCACCGCAGCCGCTAGTGGAAGGACTATTACGTGGAGGGTGTAAAACCGGATCAGTGCCTCCTGTCCTAAGGTGGTTGAACCAATCAGTACGTAGCGGATCTGGGGACCTATCACCGGGGTGTAGCTGGCAATGGAAGTTCCCACTTGGATGGCCCACAGGGCCAGCTGGTCCCAGGGGAGCAGATAGCCCGTAAATGAAAGAAATAGGGTTAGTAAGAAGAGCCCAATTCCCACTACCCAGTTAAACTCCTTGGGCTTGTAGTAGCAACCGGTAAAGAAGACCCGCGCCATATGGAGGAAGACAAACAGCACCATGGCATGGGCTGCCCATCGGTGCATATTTCTCAGATAGTCCCCAAACAGCACCGAGGATCGCAGGTCCAACATGCGGGCGTAGGCCTGCTCCACCGAGGGGACGTAGTAGAACATGAGCAGGATGCCGGTGATGGTGAGGATGATGAAGAGATAAAAGGAGATGAGGCCGAAGCCCATGGTGTAGGTGAAGCGGAGGGTCTCGGTGGTGCAGGTGGAGGACTGGAAGTGGAGAAACAGGTTGTTGAAGGTGGTCTGAACCCGAGTGCGGTCGTTTTTGGAGCCCATCTCGGTGGGCCATATTGACTTGACCACGTTCTGGGGAAGGTTGACCAGAACCTCCCAGAAACTGGTCTCGTAATCAACTCTCTGTCCCGGCATTGCCCTTCCTTTCTCCCGACCTCTCTTGTCTTAGCCCGTCCTGGCTGTCTGCTAGATGATTTTGATGAAGTGGGTGGACTTGGCCTTCTTGGTCTTGGAGGGATCTAAGTCTACGGAGGTGTCAATCTCAAGCTCACCGTTGGGAAGCTTGTAGACTGGGTGCCAAGCCAAGTGGCGCGGGGCTGGTCCGGCAATGACATTGCCAAAGGCGTCGTATTGGCTTCCGTGACAAGGGCATTTAAAGTCGCCTTCTCGGGTAGCAACCGTGCAACCGAGGTGGGTGCAGATATTGCTAATTACACCGATGGTGTCACCCCTTCGCCATATGGTAGCCTTGGCCTCGGCGAAAAATACCCTGACATCATCCGGGTAGTCCTCCAAGCGTCCAATCTTGAACTTCTTGGAGGGTCCCACATCCACCGCAGGCCAGAAAAAGGCCCCCATCAACAGGGCTGTACCGCCAGCTACACCTAGGCCAACGAGCCCGGTGACAAAGTTGAGGAACTCCCGCCGGGTGGTTTTCCTCACCCGGGGGACCCGGTTTGTGGGATGGCTTGAGCTATACGTTGACATATCTCTCAGCCTCCTCCTCCTCTAGCAGAGGTTGAAATTTTGCCTCCTCCAGATTGTCAAACTCTCCCTGCCGAATGGCCCAGACAAACCCTACGAGTCCCAGAAGCCCAAGGCCAATGGCAAAGACAATCTGAAGGATCAGTGACGGAACCAGGTAATTCCCAACGTCCACAATTTCGCTCATCCTGCCACCACCTCCCTTGAGGGAAGCTGAACCCGCTCAGCCAGGGGAGGACCACCGTTGGTCTCACCTGGCTTTACCACCACGTAGCTTTCCCTGATATCAAAGCTGTCCATGGTCATGGCGTGGGTGGGACAGCGGTAGGCACACAGCCCACAGCGGATGCAGATGGTCTCGTCCTTGAGCAGAGCGGTGGCCCGCTCGGCAAGCTCATCCTCCCGGCCCTCCTCAATGAGGGCGCGGGCGTCAATGCCGTACATGTTTAGCATGAAGCGGTTGATCTCATCGGTGATCTCAATCTCGTCCAGCGTGACGAACTTGAGGCAGTCCATCGGGCAGACATCCACGCAGCCGTTGCAGAGGACGCAGAGTTCGCTGTTGTAGGTGGGCTGGATGTGGCAGCGCAGGCAGCGGTTGGCCTGGCGGACCGCCTCCTGCTTGGAGTAGATGAACTCCACCTGGTCGTTGGTGCGACGCCGGCGGGCCGGATCCAGCTTGGGCGGGTCGCGCCGCTCGTAGTCCAGATACTCCTCCCGGCAGATCATCTCCCGGGTGTAGTTCTCAATGGTGTGGACCTCAAAGGTGTAGCTTCGGGTGATGCGCTCGCCGGTTAGGTACTCGTGGATGCCGGCGGCTGCCCGCTGGCCGGCTGCGATGCAGGTGATAAACAGGCTCGGCCCCACCGAGATGTCGCCGGCGGCAAAGACCCCCTCCAGGTTGGTGGCGCCGGTGAGAAAGTCAACGTCAATGTAGCCGCGAGGAGTGAGGCGCAGGTTCTTTAGCTCACCCACCATGAAGTTGTCCAGCACCCGCTGACCGATGGCGAAGTAGACGGTGTCAAACTCCCAGAATTCCTCGCTGTCGTCAATGATTACCGGGCTGAAGCGGCCGTCCTCGTCAAAGGCCCGCGCCACCCGCTGGGTGATCACTCCCTTTACCCGCTTACCGTGGACCGGGTCGGGCTCGGTGACGATCTCCTTGAAGGTGTAACGGTTGTGGAGGTAGATGCCCTCCTCCATGAACTCCTCCACCTCGGCGTCGGTGGAGGGCATCTCCTGGCGCGATTCAACAGTGAACATGTGGACCTCAACCTCGGGGTCCAGCTCCTCCTCGGGCACCACCGGGTGGTCGCGCCTGACTCCGTAGGCGTAGCGCAAGGCGGTGCGCACCACGTCGCAGGCCACCAGACCTCCCCCCAACACGGCGATCTTCTTGCCGCACTCGGGGCAGTCCTTGCCCAGCGCCACATCGGCCAGGAAGTCAATCCCCGCCCTCACTCCGAAGGCGTCGTGGCCGGGGATACGAAGCACGCTGCCCTGCCAGAGGCCCACCGCAATGAGCAGGGCCTCGTAGCCCTGCTCCCTGAGCTCCTCCCAGGTCACATCCTTGCCGAAGGTAACCCCGCACTTCAAAGTTATACGGGGCAGAGATAGGATCGCCTCGCACTCCCGCTGAATCAGCTCCCGCTCCAAGCGGAAAAGGGGCACCCCGTACTGCATCATCCCGCCCGGCTCGGGCATCATCTCAAGAATGAGCACCTCATAGCCCAACCGGGCCAGGTCATGGGCGGCGGTAAGCCCCGCTACACCCGCTCCCACGATGGCCACCTTGTGGCCGTTGGGAGGCGGATTCAGCGTGCCGGCGGCGTGGGAGTAGCGCAGGGTCTCGGCCGGATCGCGCACCTCAACTCCATAGAAGTTGTTGATGTAGCGCTTGAGGGCCCGGATGGAGACCGGATTGTCGTAGTCCTTGCGGCGGCAGGCGGTCTCACAGGGCGCCCCGCATACCTTGCCACACATGGAGACGAAGGGGTTGTTGGCCCGGGCGTAGGCGTAGCCCCGCTCATACTCCCCGTTGGCCACCGCCAGCACATAGCCCCGCCCGTCGGTCTGGACCGGGCAGGCCTCCATGCACTCAATCAGTCCGCGAAACTCAAGCAGGTCGGGAAGAACGGCGTGGTACTTCTGGTCGGCGTAGTAGATATCCTTGATGACCCTACCGCCAGGCTGCTGCCAAGGATTTGTCACCATCGCTCGGTTCCTACCCACCTAATCCTAGCCCACCTCACCGGAGGGTGAGGCGGGGAAATTATACCATCTTTGTGAAGATTATCACTTAGCTAACCCTTCCATCGCCAGCCCCCACCCGGCCTCCCTATAATGGCGCCCAGAGCCGATATTCATGAGCCGCTACCTCAACACCGACCTCTATGAAGTGACCATGGCCCTGGGCTATCTCAGGGCTGGGATGGCCCATCGGGAGGCCCACTTTGAACTCTTCTTTCGCGACCTGCCCAGGCGGAGAAACTTTGTAGTGGCAGCGGGGGTTGACCGGGCGGTTGAGTTTGCCCAGGGCTTCAAGCTGGACGGAGAGGACATTGACTACCTGCGCGCCGTTCCCGCCTTCGGATCCATCGCCGATGAACTGTGGGAGCAGCTGGAGGCACTTCCGCCTCCCCTGCGCATCTACTCGGTGAGGGAGGGGGAGGTGGTGTTTCCCCACGAACCGGTTGTCCGCATAGAGGGACCCCTGGCCACCTGTCAACTCCTTGAGACGGCGATCATCTCCCTGGTCCACTATCCATCGGTGGTGGCCTCCAAGGCGGCCCGGGTCCGCTTCGCCTGCCGGGGAAAGACCTTCCTGGAGTTCGGCATGCGCCGGGCTCCCATGCTGGAGGCGGCGCTGGAGGCCAGCCGGGTGGCCTACATGGTGGGGGCGGATGCAGTGAGCAACACCGAGTGCGGAAGACGCTTCGGGATCCCGGTGGCGGGGACCATGGCCCACTCCTGGGTGATGAGCTTCCCCACTGAACGGGAGGCCTTCCAGAGCTTTATTGAGACCTTTCCAGAGCTTGGCATCCTGCTCATTGACACCTGGGGGGTTGAGCATGGGCTCTCCTCCGCCCTCCAGGTGGACGGCAGGCTAAGGGCGGTGCGGATAGATTCCGGCCGGCTAAAGGAAGAGACCCGCTGGGTGAGACGGATGCTGGACCAGGCGGGAAAGGAGAAGGTGAGGATCATCCTCTCCGGCAACTTGGACGAATACATCATTGACGAACTTTTGCGGGAGGGGGTGCCGGTGGACTCCTTTGGGGTGGGTACCGAGATGGTCAACTCCACCGACAGCCCCAAGATCTCCTACATCTATAAGCTGGTAGCGGTGGAGAATGGGGAAGGGAAACTCAGGCCCACCATAAAGATAAGCCCGGGCAAAAAGACCTGGCCCTGGGGAAAGCAGGTGCTGAGGCGGCTTGAGGATGGGGTGATGGCAGGGGACCTGATCATCCGCCATGACGAGGAGGGCTATCCCGGCGAGCCGCTAGTTAGGCTACGCTGGAGCCGGAAAGAAGGCTGGCGTGAGCCGCCACGGCAGTTGGAGGAGAACCGCCATTTCTGCATCTCCAGGCTCAACCAGCTTCCCCCAGGACTGCGCGACCTCTATGAGACCCGTCCCTACCCGGTGGAGATCAGCTCCCGGCTAGAAAGGGAACGCCGTGCACTGGAGATGCTGGAACTTGCCCGGGTGAACCTAAAGGGTGAGCGGGCAGGTAGAAGATAGGGAGAGGGAAATGCCACCTGGAGGTGGAAGCGATGGCGCTGGTCTTCGTGGACATTGACACTCAGTTTGACTTCATGGACCCCCAGGGCAAGCTTTATGTCCCCGGGGCGGAGAAGCTCCAGGAAAACCTGCGGCGGCTGACCGAAATTGCCCGGGAGCGTGGCATCCTGGTCATAGCCACGGCGGACAACCATCCAGAAGATGCGGAGGAGTTTGCCGAGTGGCCCCCCCACTGTGTGATGGGAACCCCGGGCCAGCTCAAGATGCCCTACACCTCCTTTGCCAACCCCTTCCGGGTCCCCTGGCAGGAACCTCCCAAGGCAGAGGAGATCCCCCTTGAGGGGCAGGTGATCATTGAGAAGAACGCCCTCTCCTGCTTTACCAATCCGAGCTGTGACCCATACCTCAGGCGGGTGGCCAAGGAGCTTAGCGGGGATGAGCCGGTCACCTTTGTGGTCTATGGGGTGGCCACTGACTACTGCGTGAGGGCGGCAACGCTGGGGCTTAGAGAGCGGGGATACCCGGTGATGGTGGTTGAGGACGCCATTGCCGGGGTAAGCGAGGAGACCACCAAGCAGGCCCTGGAGGAGATGCGCCGGGCTGGGGCCCAGTTTGTCACTACCGACCAGGTAGTGGAGATGGTCGGGCACGGAGTTCCCCAGGCCAGAGAGGGAAGCTAGTCCCTCCTTCAAAAGAGGAGACCAAAGCCCCCAAAGCAAAGTAAAAACCTCCCCGCAGAGGGTAAAACCTACTTGACCCTGCCTTGGCAGTTGTGGTATAAACCACTTCTGCCCGCTGGACGTGGTTCGGCAGGGCACCGTACCTTGAAAGCTGGTGGCTAGCGTGGATCCTAGTCCGAGTCCCTTGGAGACAAGGGGCAAGGGAGCACGTCAAGATGCTACGGGCTCACGGTGGATGCCTCGGTGCCCAGAGCCGATGAAGGACGTGGCCAGCTGCGAAAAGCCCCGGGGAGGTGCGGCAACCTGAGATCCGGGGATCTCCGAATGGGGCAACCCGGCCGGGCTAATACCCGGTCACCCCCGGCTGAACCCATAGGCCGGGTGGAGGGAAGCCGGCGAAGTGAAACATCTCAGTAGCCGGACAGGAGAAAGCAAACGCGATTCCCTGAGTAGTGGCGAGCGAAAGGGGAACAGCCCAAACCGTCACCTACGGGTGGCGGGGTTGTGGGGCCGGTCCACACGGCGCCCTAGCCGAACTCGAACACAGCTGGAAAGCTGGGCCATAGAGCGTGACAGCCGCGTAGGGGTAAGGCGAAGGCGTCGGATCGGTACCCGAGTACCGCGGGACACGTGAAACCCTGCGGGAATCTGGGAGGTCCATCTCCCAAGGCTAAACACTCCTGGGCGACCGATAGCGCACAAGTACCGTGAGGGAAAGGTGAAAAGTACCCCGGAAGGGGGGTGAAATAGAACCTGAAACCGTGAGCCTACAAACCGTCGGAGGGCTATGCCCCACCTTCGGGTGGAGAATGAGCCTGACGACGTACTTTTTGCATAACGGGCCAGCGAGTTACGGTCGGCGGCGAGGTTAAGGGGTGATACCCGGAGCCGTAGGGAAACCGAGTCCTAATTGGGCGACTTAGTCGTCGGCCGTAGACCCGAAGCCAGGCGAGCTATCCATGGGCAGGCTGAAGCGGGGGTAAAACCCCGTGGAGGGCCGAACCGGTGCAGGATGAAAGCTGCTCGGATGACCTGTGGATAGGGGTGAAAAGCCAAACGAGCCTGGTGATATCTGGTTCTCCCCGAAATTTCTATTCGGAAAGCCTCGGGTAAATGGGCCGCGGGGGTAGAGCAACTGGATCTCCGAGGGGGCGTAACTGCCTACCGAGGAGAACCAAACTCCGAATACCGCGGTACCTTATCCCGGGAGTGAGACTGCGAGGGATAAGCTTCGTGGTCGAGAGGGAAACAGCCCAGACCCACGGCTAAGGTCCCTAATCGGTGCTAAGTGGGAAAGGAGGTAGGACCTCTAAGACAACCAGGAGGTTGGCTTAGAAGCAGCCATCCTTTAAAGAGTGCGTAACAGCTCACTGGTCGAGAGGTCCTGCGCCGAAAATTCAACGGGGCTAAGCACCGAACCGAAGCCTGGGGTCTGGTCTCCACTTGATGGAGATCAGGCGGTAGGGGAGCGTCTGCAGGGAGATACAAGCCGGACCGCGAGGACCGGTGGCGGCCCTGCGGAGTGAGAATGCTGGCATGAGTAGCGATAAGGAGGGTGAGAATCCCTCCCGCCGAAAGCCTAAGGTTTCCTGGGGAAGGTTCGTCCGCCCAGGGTTAGGCGGCCCTAAGGCGAGGCCGAAAGGCGTAGCCGATGGACAGCAGGTTAATATTCCTGCCCCCCCGACCCTTAACCCGGAGGGACGCCTCCGCGAAAGCCCGGAGCCTGTTGGAATAGGCGAGGCCCCTACGGGGGCCGCAAGGTGTAGCGGGGGACGAGAAAAGCTCCGGGGTATGCTAAGGGGACCGTACCGCAAACCGACACAGGTAGGCGAGGCGAGGATCCTCAGGCGTGCGAGATAACCCTTGCCAAGGAACTAGGCAAATTGGCCCCGTAACTTCGGGAGAAGGGGTGCCTGCCTTCGGGCAGGCCGCAGTGACCAGGCCCAAGCGACTGTTTACCAAAAACACAGGTCTCTGCGAAGCCGCAAGGCGACGTATAGGGACTGACGCGTGCCCGGTGCCGGAAGGTTAAGGAAGGGGGTTAGCCTCTTCGGAGGCGAAGCTCCCGACCGAAGCCCCGGTGAACGGCGGCCGTAACTGTAACGGTCCTAAGGTAGCGAAATTCCTTGTCGGGTAAGTTCCGACCCGCACGAATCGCGTAACGACTTGGGCACTGTCTCGGCAAGGGACTCGGCGAAATTGCAATGCCGGTGAAGATGCCGGCTACCCGCAGTCGGACGAAAAGACCCCGTGGAGCTTTACTGCAGCTTGGCGTTGGAGTCTGGTTAGTCCTGTGCAGGATAGGTGGGAGGCTGTGAAGCCGGGGCGCCAGCCTCGGTGGAGCCGCCGGTGAGATACCACCCTGGGCTAATCGGGCTCCTAACCCCGTCCCGTGAAGCCGGGCGGGGGACATCGCCTGGCGGGCAGTTTGACTGGGGTGGTCGCCTCCCAAAAGGTAACGGAGGCGCCCAAAGGTCCCCTCAGCGCGGATGGAAATCGCGCGTAGAGTGTAAAGGCATAAGGGGGCTTGACTGCGAGACCTACAAGTCGAGCAGGTGCGAAAGCAGGGCTTAGTGATCCGACGGTCCCGTATGGTAGGGCCGAAGCTCAACGGATAAAAGTTACCCCGGGGATAACAGGCTGATCGCGCCCTAGAGTTCCTATCGACGGCGCGGTTTGGCACCTCGATGTCGGCTCGCCGCATCCTGGGGCTGGAGAAGGTCCCAAGGGTTGGGCTGTTCGCCCATTAAAGCGGTACGCGAGCTGGGTTCAGAACGTCGTGAGACAGTTCGGCCTCTATCCACTGCGGGCGCAGGAGACTTGAGGGGAGTTGCCCCTAGTACGAGAGGACCGGGGTGAACGGGCCAATGGTGCACCAGTTGTCCCGCCAGGGGCACCGCTGGGTAGCCAAGCCCGGATGGGATAAGTGCTGAAAGCATCTAAGCACGAAGCCCACCCCAAGATTAGGTCTCCCACCCGCTGCGGCGGGGTAAGGCCCCCGGAAGACTACCGGGTTGATGGGCCGCAGGTGTAGAGGCGGTAACGTCTGAGCCGAGCGGTCCCAATAGGCCGAGGTCTTGACACTTCCTTCCCCTTGACCTCAGCTCGGACTGGGATCCACGCTGGCCGCCCGCTGGATAGGTACGAAGACTTCTCACCCCCAGGCAGGCAAGAGCCTGCCTTTTTTTATTTGTGAGAGATGGAGGAGAAAGCCTGCCCCTTCCCAGAGCATGGGCTTTAGCAGGGTGAGCCTGGTTTGAGTAAGCTTAGGCTATCGGAGAAAGCAGGCAAGAGCTGGAAGAGCTGGCTCGCTTTCTGGCTGCCCGACTGACGGACGAGCTCAGGGAGGGGGGCTGGCTCAGGGATCCAAAACTTGAGCTTGCCTTTCGCGAGGTGCTCCGCCATCACTTCATTCCCCAGTTTGACCACCTGGGCCTGCTAGGGAGGCCGCCCTGGCGGGAGGACGAGCTTCGCATCATCTATCAAAATCGGGTGCTCTCACTCAAGCGCTCCGCCACCGGCAGGCTCATCTCCTCCTCCAGCGAACCGGCCATCATGGCGGTGATGCTGGAGACCCTCCGGCTGGAGGAAGGGAGCAGGGTGTTAGAGGTGGGTACTGGCAGCGGCTGGAATGCCGCGCTGATTGCCTATCGCATCGGCCCGAGGGGGCTAGTGGTGAGCCTGGACCTGGAGCGGGAGCTGCAAGACCATGCCCGGCAGGCCCTGGCCCGCTACGGCTTTGACAATGTGGTGCTGGTCAACCGAGATGGCCACCTCGGTGCGACCGAGTATGCCCCTTACGACCGGCTGATCGTCACCGCGGCAGCCAAGGGGATCACCAGGCCCTGGTACGAGCAGCTGGCAGAGGGTGGGGTGATGGTGGTGCCGGTTGAGATAGAACTAGGAAACTCCCCCGTCTACCGCTTCGTCAAGCGCGAGGGCAGGTTGGAGGGTGAGCTCATCAGCTTTGCCTCCTTCCTACCCATGGAGCCCAGGGCAGCGGTGGAGTTTGTGGCCACCGCCCGGGGCATCGGCCAGCTCGGCTGGCGGCTGGGGCAGGAATTCGTCATTGAACCTCCCCCGGGCAGAAAAACCAGCTAGCCATCCTCCGCACGAAGCCCCTCAAAGAAGGCCCTAAGCAGGCTGCGGGACTCCTCTTCCCCTACCCCACCAACCATGGCAAGGCGCCTGAAACGCTCATGGCCAGCAAGCTTGAAGCGGGAACGGAGAGCGCCGAACTTGGGCTCGGGGCAACCGTAAACCAGTCGGGAGATGCGGGCGATGAGGATCGCTCCCAGACACATGAGGCAGGGTTCAACGGTGACGTAGAGAGTGGCCCCCTCAAGACGGAAGTCGCCCTGGTGGCGGGCCGCTTCCCGCAAAGCCACCACCTCGGCATGGGCAGTAGGGTCGCTGTCCCGGCGGGTCCGATTTTCCCCCTCCCCCACTACCTCCCCCCCCAGCACTACCACTGCTCCTACCGGCACCTCCTCGGCCACCAGAGCTTGGCGGGCAAGCTCCAGCGCCCGCCCCATGAACCTCTCGTCCTCAGATAAGAAATCGGCCAAGGGGGGCGATTCTAGCCCAGCTAGGGGGCTAGCCTTTGGGCTTCCACCTGCCAGGAGCTCGGCTGGGGTCTAGGAGTCGTAGTAGGGGGTAGGGGTGGAGGGAACTCCCCAACCGGAGTACTGCTCGTCAATCAGCTTCCTTATCTCACCAATGCTGAGCCCCTCCGCCAACAGATCACGGGTCACCAGGGCGATGTCCACACAAACCTTGCAACCGGCACCGTGGGGATCAAGCTCACCCTCATCGGTTATAAAGCATTCTCTATTAGAAATGTGACCCAGACGGGCACAACCACACCAGCAGGGCACCTTCTCCAACCACTGGGGCTCGTTCAGGGCGTAGATGTATGCCTCTTCCGTCCTAGGGGCTACCCAGTTGAGTTTGGCATAGACGGTGGCCATGACCTCCTGGATACGGTCCCGGTCCGCATCGGAAACGGTGTAGAGGGAGGCGGCATCGGAGGACGGGGAGGACTGTTCAAAGGAAGATTCCCCAGAATTCTCATCCTTGGTCTGCTGCCCATCCTCCACAGAAGGTGAATCAGCTAAGACTTCACCCCGACTAGCAACCTGCTCAGCTGAAGCTGGAGCGGACCGCTCTACCTTTTCCTGATTGGGACAGCCACTGGCTAGAATCGCCAGCGTGAAAAGGGGCAGGAGAAGAGCAAGCCTGTTCCTCATCGCTTGATGACCTCCACGTGTAATTATACACCTCATGGGCTAAGGATGCGTTATGATTGAAAATGTTCAATGGGAAGAAGGGGCAGGCAGGACCACGGCTTCTCATCGCTGGGGGAACTCGTCCGTGAGCTCATAGTTACTCAGCTTGCCTTCCTGGTCCTGCTTACCCTCATTGGTCTGGCTGGCTGGCAAATCTACTCCATCGCCCAGGAGGTGGCCAAGTCAAGCCGCCTGGAGCAGGAGATCCAGGCCACCTGGCTCAGGCGGGCAGAGCTGTTTGAGCGTCACCGGGCAGTAAGGGAGGAGATTGAGCGACTCAGAAGTGACCCCGAATACCGCCGCCGCCTCCTCAAGCAGCAGATGGGCTACACCGAGGAGGGTGAGATCGTGGTGGTATTTGGCGGCGAGGAGCGCTGAGCCCCCTACCCTTCCAGACTCAGGGTCACCTTCCGGGCAAGCTGGTTGGCCCGGGGGTAGCTTTCAAAGGTGCCCGCATCGGTCCACCAGCCGGAGAGCTTGGTCCAGGCAAGCTCCCCCAGCCTCAGGTAGGCGTTGTTTACGTCGGTGATCTCAAGCTCCCCGCGGGCGGAGGGCTCAAGGCTTGCCGCCACCTCAAAGGCGTAGTGGTCGTAGAAGTAGATGCCGGTCACCGCCAGGTTGGAGGGAGGCTCAGAGGGCTTTTCCACGATCTCTACCAGCTCACCTTCCTCAAAACGGGCCACCCCAAAGCGCTGGGGCTGGTCCACCTCCTTGAGCACCACCATCGCCCGCCGCCCGCTCTCCTGGTAGGAACTAACCAGCGGGCCGAGGGGGTCCTCAAAGATGTTGTCGCCAAGGATGACGCAGACCCGCTCGCCCAGGGCGAAGTGCTCGCAGAGAAGCAGGGCCTCGGCAATCCCGCCCGCCTGGTCCTGGACCCGGTAGGTGAAGGAAAGCCCCCACTGGGCACCGCTCCCCAAAAGGCTTACCACGTCCCCCATGTGTTCGCGGCCAGTGACGATGCAAATGTCGGTAATGCCGGCGTCCTTGAGCTTGGCGATGGGGTGGTAGATCATCGGGTAGCGGCCCACCGGAAGCAGGTGCTTGTTGGTCACCTTGGTGAGGGGGAAGAGGCGCGAGCCGGTCCCACCTGCCAGGATGATGCCCCTAATCATCTTCTTCCCGCTCCTCCTCCTGGGGAGTGAGGAATGATAGTGCTTCCCTGAGCCGGCTTAGGGCATCCCTAAGTCTCACCACCTCCCGCTGGACCTGCTCCAGCCCCCGGGAGAGCTGATCCAGCGTCTCCCGCATCTTTCTGGCCGCCTCATGGGGTGAGAGGGTTTCCCCGGCAGGCTTCTTCTCCCCGTTTTCCAAAAGCTCCAGCTCGCCCAGACGCTCCCCCTTGCGCTGGTCATCACGCCAGCGGCGAAATCCCTGGCGCAGCTTTCTGAAGTCCACCCCCTGCTCGGCCAAGATCAGCCCGGGAAGCCCCCCCAGCTCGTAGAGCATGGCGGTCATCAGCTGGAAGCAGGTGATCTTTCCGCTGGGGTTGCGCTCCGCTTCCAGGGCGGCCGCCTTGAGAATCTCCTGGGTGCGGGGATGAAACTCCATCTGTTCGGGGGAGGCCGGCTGGGAGGGCTTGTGGCGCTCCATGAACTTCTCCAGCCCCTCCCGCATGTGGTCCACATCCAACTCAAGCTCATAGAGGTAGCGCACCACCGCCAGCCGCTCGTCCCTCAGCATGGCCAGCATGATGTGCTCGGGCAGGACCGCCTCGTGCTGGTGGGTGAGGGCCAGCTCCTTGGCGGCAAGGATGACCTCCCTGCCCTCCCGGTCCAGGCGGGCGATGATGGACATCGTTCTTCCAGTCTAGCGCGGCTGGTAGTATTGGCTGGCCGTGGAGCGGGAAGAGAGACTACCCGAGGTGTCGCGCCGGGTACGGGAGGTCCCCCCCTACCTGTTTGCCGAGATTGACCGGGCGCGGGACGAGGCCATCGCCCGGGGGATTGATGTGATCAGCCTGGGCATCGGCGACCCCGACCAACCCACCCCCGCCTTTGTCATAGAGGCAATGGCCGAGGAGATCGCCAAGGCCGAGAACCACACCTACAGCCCCTACTGGGGGACCGACCGCTTCCGCCAGGCAGTAGCCGGCTACATGAAGGGGCGCTTCGGGGTGGAGCTTGACCCCGGGAAGGAGGTGATCGCCCTCATCGGGGCCAAGGAGGGGCTGGGCCACCTCCCCCTGGCCCTGCTGGATCCGGGGGATCTGGCCCTCATCCCCGACCCGGCCTACCCGGTCTATGAAAACGCCTCCCGCTATGCGGGGGCGGCCACCATCTCGGTTCCCCTACTGGAGGAAAACGGCTTCCTGCCCGATCTTTCGGCCCTGCCCGAGTCGGTCCTGAGGACGGCCAAGGTGATCTTCCTAAACTACCCCAACAACCCCACCGGCGCCCTAGCTCCCCTCTCCTTCCTTGAAGAGCTGGTTGAACTCGCCCACCGCTTTGGCTTCTACATCGTCTCCGACAACCCCTACGCGGAGATCTACTTTGACGAGGAGCACCCTCCCCACTCCATCCTGGAGGTGGAGGGGGCGAGGGAGGTGGCCATTGAGCTCCACTCCTTCTCCAAGACCTTCAACATGACCGGCTGGCGCATCGGCTGGGCCTGCGGGGCTGAGAGGCTGGTTGCTGCCCTCGGCTCCATCAAGTCCAACATGGACTCCGGTCCCTTCAAGGCGATCCAGCATGCGGTGGTTCGGGCCCTGAGTCATCCCCAGTGCGGTGATTTCATCCGCTCCCAAAGGGAGCTTATGAGAAAAAGGCTAAGCCTGCTCAAGGAGGGACTTAGCCGGCTGGGACTTAGGTGGTGTGAGCCGGGGGGGGCCTTCTACCTCTGGGTGCACCTGCCCGAGGGGTATCAGAGCTCCATCAAGTTTTGCAGTGAGGTGCTAAACCGGGCCGGGCTGGTGTTTGGCCCCGGGCGCGGCTACGGGGTCTACGGGGAGGGCTACTTCCGCATCTGCCTGACCACACCGGAGGAGAAGATCGCCCAGGCGATGGAGCGGCTGGCAGGTTTCCTCGCCTCCTGAGATGGCTGCGGGAAACAGAGTGGAAAGGGCAGAGGCCAAGTCTGAGAGCTCTCTTATCCTGCGAAGGTGGGAGCTTGGAGCTGGCCTCATCGCCGAGTGGCTCGGGCGCAGGCCCTTCAAACCGGTCTGGGACTACCAGCTCTCACTCATTGCCCCCATTGCGGAGGGGAGGGCGGCAGAGAGGCTCATCCTTGTTGAACACGAGCCGGTCATCACCCTGGGCCGGCGGGGGAGGGAAGAGAACCTGCTGGTCCCGCCCGGGGAGCTCAAGCGGCGAGGAATTGACCTCTACCGCATCGAGCGGGGAGGCGACATCACCTACCACGGTCCGGGTCAGCTGGTGGGCTACCCGATGCTCAGCCTAAAGCGGCGCTCCCTGGGGCTGGTGGAGTACATCCGCCGGCTGGAAGGGCTGATCATCTCGGTCCTTTCGCACTTTGGCATCAGCGCCACCACCCGGCCGGGCTACACCGGGGTCTGGGTGGAGGGGAGGAAGATCTGCTCCATCGGGGTGGCCGGAAAGCGCATGGTCACCTTCCACGGCTTTGCCCTCAATGTCTCCACCGACCTTGCCCACTTCAGGCAGATCAACCCCTGTGGGCTTGACCCCGCCGTGATGACCACCATGGGTCGGGAGCTCGGCAGAGAGGTGAGCCCTGGGGAGGTGATGGAGGTGGTGGTGGAGCGGTTTGCCGAACTTTTCGGCTGACCGGGGGATGGTGGTTCTGCTAGCCTGACTACCAACTTCACAGGGAGAGGATGGGTGAGATGGTGATCCTTGACAGCGTCCTTCAGGCGGTAGGGGAAACCCCGGTGGTGAGGCTAAACCGCATCGGGAGAGAGCTTCCCCACACCCTGCTGGTAAAGCTTGAATATCTCAACCCCTCCGGCTCGGTCAAGGACCGGATGGCCATCTTCATGTGCGAGCAGGCAGCAAGAAGGGGCGAGCTGCGTCCGGGTGGCACCATCGTGGAGAACACCAGCGGCAACACCGGCATGGCCCTGGCCATGTATGCGGCAGTAAAGGGCTACCAGTGCGTCTTTACCATTCCCGACAAGATGAGCCAGGAGAAGATCAACCAGCTTCGCGCCTTTGGGGCGGAGGTGGTTGTCTGCCCCTACGACGTGCCGGAGGATCACCCGGAGCACTACGTGAACGTGGCAAAACGCATCGCAGAGGAGCGGCCGGGAAGTTTCTATGTGAACCAGTACCACAACCAGGACAACATCACCGCCCACCAGCTCACCACCGGCCCGGAGATATGGCGCCAGACCGAAGGCAAAGTGGACTACATCTTCATCGGCGCCGGTACCGGCGGGACCCTCTCCGGGGTGGGGAGGTTCTTCAAGTCGGCTGGGCTTCCCACCAAGATCATCGGGGTTGACCCGGAGGGTTCCATCTTCTACGACCTGTTTCACCGCGGAGAGCCGGGTGAGCCCCACCCCTATCAGGTGGAGGGCATCGGCATGGAGATCGTCTGCCAGGCGCTGGATCTTACGGTGGTGGACGACTTTGTACGGGTGGGGGACAGGGAGAGCTTTCTCATGACTCGCAGGCTGGCCCGGGAGGAGGGGCTCTACTGCGGAGGCTCAAGTGGGGCGGCGGTCTCCGCCATGGTGAGGTACATGGCTGAGATTGAGGAGGAAGGACCTAAGGTGGCCTTGGCCATCCTCCCCGACCACGGCAGCCGCTACCTGTCCAAGATCTACAACGACCAGTGGATGCGGGAGCACGGCTACCTGGACTGACCGGTCAGGCAAAAAGGAGGGCTACTGGTCAAGGTTCAGGGAGCTTTCCGGCTGGTAGGAGATGCGCATTACCCCGGTAAACCCGTCTCCGCCCGACACCGGTCCGGTGGTGCGGTCGCCGGTAACCAGCAGCGAGCCGTCGGGGGCCACCGCACAGGAAACCGGTCTGAACCATCCCCCCACCTCCTCCTGGGGCAGGGAGGGGTCGGCGGTGAGGAACTTGCCGGTGAAGGGAGTGCCCATGCCGGGCCCACTAATCAGAAAGACCCGATAGCCGGTGCGCACGCTACTGTTCCAGCTCCCCCGGGCGGCCACAAAGATGCCCTGGTTCCAGGGGGACGGAAAGTTAGTGAGCTCCGCCTTGACCATCCCCAGGGGGGTGTTGTGGGCGGGGATCCAGGCCTCCGGGGTGAAGGGGATCTGGTCCGGGCTGGGGGGAGTGGGGGGGTCGGAGACCCGGGCATCGCGGATGTAGCTTTCTGTGCCTGCGTCCCAGACCCACCAGGGGTAGCCCAGGTGGACGGTGCCCGAGGTGGTGGAGAGGGGGAGGCGAAACATGGGCTC
>JALSIF010000108.1 GCA_026981635.1 bacterium
CGTCACCCTGATGAGCGCAGTGACGGTGATCATCGTGGGCAATCTCAGGCCCCAGGTCTACCTCACCGCCAACCCGTCAAGTGGTGCCCCACCCCTGGACACCACCATCTCCCTCTTCTACCAGGACAGTGACAACTTGATAGTCACCGCCTTCCTGGACATGGACGGCAACGGAGACTTTGAGACTGACATCTCCGGCAACTCGCCCAACCCCCTTCCTGACTTGAGCGGTCAGATTGACTACGACGCACGGTTCACCAGTGCCGGACTCTACAACATCAACGCCATGGTGATAGACGAGGAGGGATCCCAGGGGTTTGGCACCATTTCTGTTCAGGTTATGGAGGACGTTGTCCTGCCCAATCTCCCCCCCATTGCGAACTTGGCCGTCACCCCCCGAAACATCTATCTTGGGGAAGAAGATATACCCGGCTTCGCTTCCCTCAGCGCCACCTCCAGCTACGACCCGGAAGGGGGAGCCCTGAGGTACTTCTTCTATGACCCAATCCGCAACCCACTGGAACTGCCCACCACCAATGGCCCCGGTTCGGCTGACAGCACTGCTGAGTTTGCCTACACCTCTCCCGGCGTCTACTACCCGTCGGTGAGGGTGTGGGACGAGTCCGGCCTCTACTCAGACGCCGCCACCCTGCTCAACGTCTGGCAGTGGAAGACCGTTCCCTACAGGTCCTACGAATCCGCTGCTTCCGCTGGCCCGGGCAAGATAGAGGTATCCCCTGCCGCCTTCCCCAACCACGCCTACGCCCTGACCCTTGATACAGACTTTTTTAACTACAGTTTCTTCCTTGACCTGTTCAGCCTGGACATGGACGAGGGCGGCACCACCGTCTACAACGATATCGTCATCACCACAGATGGTGGAGTTGACCACTTTGACCTTACCACCTATGACATGAGCGTAAACCGAAACGGCAAAATTTTCCGATCCCTGCTGCCCGGCATCATCTACGAAGACAGCGACGGAACCGACAGGTTCATCAAGTTCTACATGCCCCTAAGCCCGGACCTAAACGGAGAAGAGTACGAGGAGGTGTTCTTCAGCACCGCTGAAGGCAGCTTTGACATCCTCCTTGCCGACATCAAGGTTCCCGCCGGAACTTATCCCCCCGAAGTGGCCATCCCCTACTCTGACTCGGGTGTGCCAGCGCTTGTTTGGGCCAGTCGGGACAATGGAACACAAATCTTTAACACTCCCTCCACCTGGACCACCACGGTGATTCATAACCCGAGCGCAGACATCTACAAGCTTCAGCTGGTCTGGATCAGGGGCACCCAGCCCTTCACCAACCTGGTACCCATAATCATCTTCACCATCCCCGATCCATTCGGCACCACCACCGGAGAACTCTACTGCATGTGGCGCGACTCCAACGGGGACTGGAGTCCCCCTGAGCTTATAGCCTCTGACGTTTCCCCCAATGGCGGAAGCGAATTTACCGCCATCCCCGATACCAGGCGCAACCAGATCCACCTCTTCTATAAGTCCACGCCTGATTTGTTTACTGACCAGATCAGCTTCCTCACTCTCCAGCCCGATCCCATTAATCCTGAAAACTACTGCACAAACTTCTCAGTCCCCGTCCCCCTGGCAAACTCACTTGGCAAGAGAATCGGCTTTATTGACGGAGTGATGCTGGATGACCGGCCCGCCGTGATCTACAACGACATTGATGGTGCCCGCGGAAACAGACTGGTCCTCAGCATGCCGGCCACCACCTACAACCTTGACCAGGGACTGGACCAGTTTGATGACTGGACGGACACCGCCATCAACGTGCTCCCAGTGGACGAATTTGGAGACCAGTGGGTCCACGATCTTGACGTCTCCCCCCTGAACCAGTTCCAGGCTATGACCGCCTTCTCCTACGACAAGGGAGATGGTAGTAGTGGCATCTTCTATCTCTCCACCCCCAGGCTAGACTAGCCTGCCTCCCAGAGGGGTGAGGAGGCCGGGAGGCTGAACGACCTCTCTCCGGCCTTACCGGCCTCCTCACCCTTCTGCCAGCTTCTTCAGAAGGGACTGGCCCGACCCCGGGCGAGGGCTGACTCTGTCCCACAGGTTTTTTTATGAATCCCCACCCTGACCATACATCTCACCCCCAAATCCAGGGCAGGAAGCGATACCTCCTGAGTTTGTCCCGCCCCACTCCCCAGGGATAGGCTGCCGGCTCCAGATGAGGGAACCCCTTGGCTAAAACGGGGAAGGTGCTCCCGTTGGTGGTTACAAAAGTCTGCTTTTGGTTTAAAATAGCCCCTACATCGCAATTCATTCCGCTTGGAGGGAGAGCGGCATGGTGCGAAGGGCAGCCTTTATGTTTCTCCTCCTACCTGGTCTTACCGTGCTCCTGCTTGCGGCCTGTTCGGGTGGATCTCGCCGGGACGGCAGCCTGACGCGGGGGGAAAGCTCCTCCCCGCCCGTCCGCCAGCGGGCCCTGCCCCCCCTGCCTGAGGACCGCCTCCAGCCCTGGGAGCGGCTGACCCCGGAGGGCTACGTGGACCCCTTCTGGGTGGCGGGCAAGGTAAGGAGCTTCCCCGACCCCCTGGCCGGACCAGCGCCAAGCCATGGTGAAAAGAGCACCGCCGCCGGTTTCACCCCCGCCACCTTCCTCACCGGCCAGCACTACTTCCGGGTGCGGGGCAAGGCCCAGAACCCCGAGCTTGCCGTGCTCTCCCTCATGCCGGCGGGCGACCCCTTCGCCTGGGTGATCTACCGCCTGCCCATGGGAGGAAACCAGCCCACCATCCTCACGGTGGACGCCGTCCCCTCCGGCTGGCGCTACTGGTTCGCCCTCTCCGACTACGGCCATGGGCGCTGGGCCTGGCGCGGCCCCTATACCCAGCACCACCTGCGCATCCTGCTGGACCGCGACACCAACTACCTCTCCGACCTGGGCAACCTCTTTGTGGCCCTCTACATTGACGGCGACACCGGCGACGCCCTCTATCCCCTGAGCATCGTGGGGGTGGGCGCCCAGCCGGTCGATCCCACCGACACCACGCCCCCCTCCGCTCCCACCGGTCTTGCCGCCCAGGCGGTCCCCGGAGGGGTCTACCTGAGCTGGGACCCGGTGGCCGACGCCGACCTTGCCGGCTACCGCCTCTACTGGAGCGAGGGTCCCTTCGGCCAGCCGGAAGAGGCCCTGGGCTCCACCGGCGACCGCCTGCTCCACCGCCCCGAGGTGCTGCTTCCCAACCCCCTCCCCGCCGGTGCCAGCCTGACCTTCCGGATCACCGCCCTGGACCGGCAGGGGAATGAGAGCCCCCTCTCCGACCCGGCCAGCGCCACCCTCCAAGCGGGAAGCCTGCCCCCGGCAGAGATCTCCCTCTCCAGGCGGGCAGGCGACTCCTTTCTGGAGTCCACCCTCACCCTGACGGTGACTGGAGCGGCAAGCTACGACTTTGACGAGGAGGGGGACGGAACTTACGACACCACCGACAGCCCCTCAGACCGACAGGACATCCTGATCCTTGATGAGGGCATCTGGCGCCCCACCGCCCGGGCCCGGGATGCGAGCGGCAACCCCATCGCCCTCCTCACCACCTCCGCCTATGTCATTGACCCCAGCCTGGCCCCCCCCA
>JALSIF010000109.1 GCA_026981635.1 bacterium
ACCGACCCGCTCACCTCAACCAGAGGGCTCAGCAGGGTGCCGGCATAGCCCGGGGCGGGGGCGGAGGGGGCGGAGGCGCCAAAGGGGCCGAGGGCGGTGACCCGGTAGACATAGAGGGTGTTGGGGTTAACCCCCTGGTCAATGTAGCCGGGGGCCTCCACCTCGGTGAGGAGGGCAAACTGGGGTTCTTCGCCGGGGCTGAAGAAGGCGCGCTCAATGCGGTAGCGGGTGGCCCCTTGGGTGGCGCTCCAGGCTAGCTCCACCCGGTCGGTGAAATTACCCTGGGTGGCGGAGAGGTCAAAGACCGCCTGGGGCGGAGCCTGGCTGGCCTGACCGGCGGGCATAAGTTCCGGCGACATGCCTCCCACGGTGACCGGCCGGGCGGGGTCCTCGGCCAGGATAATTAGCCAGGCCGCCCCCTCACTGTCAAGGTGGGAGACGGAAAGGGGGAAGTCAACGATGTTTACCCTGCTAAAGGGCCCCTGCCAGTCCCAGCGTCCGTGGGAGAAGTCAAATATTCCCACCCGGTAGCTTCCCCCCTGCTCCTCGGAGATGGCCAGGTTCTTGATCGGGCGGGGCGGGTTCTCGCTCTGCTGTAGGCGATAGAGCACCCAGGGAAAGCTGGCCGCAGCGGAGGGAGTGAGGACGACCTTCTCCTGCTCGCGGTCAAGCTCCACATCGCCGGCTGCTTCGGTGTGGTAGGCGAAGACGTCGGTGGGATTGATGATCCCCCCGTCTTGAACGAGCACCGAGATCCCCTTTATCACCGTGGTTCCCCCTCCGGGGGGAAGGGGAAGGGAAAGCTCGGCTGGGCTACCTTGGGGGGATGGGCCGTGCTGGCGGGGGGACTTGCTTTCCGGACCGCCCCCCCCGCAGGCAACCAGCAGGGCGGTGAGGGCGAGCGAAAGAACTAGCGAGGGAAGGGAGAAGCGATTGTTAGCTCCCATAGATACCTCCCAGGGGTTCTGACAGCACCTAAGTTATAGCCGAAAAGGGGGAGGGAAAATCCCTACTCCGGGTAAGGAGGGAAAAGCTACTCTTGCACCTGGTTGGGGAGTACCACCACCAGGAAGTCGGCCCGCTTCTCGTACTCGGTCGGGTCGGCTGAGAGGTCTGGGCTTCTCACCATGGTCAGGGTGAGGATGGGAAGATCGGGCTGGCGGGCCCAGATCTCCTCCACCACTCCGAGGTAGTAATCAGAGTGGAACCTCCCGGTCAGGTGGTAGACCTGGCGCACTCCGCGGCGGCTGAGGGCCTCCAGGATGCTTGCCGCCATGGTGGCGTCCTTGACCTTCTGGGACTGGTAGAAGCGCCAGATGACCTCTTCGGGGGCATTCTCCGCACCCGGGTGGCCCTGGCTCATTACTGCCCTGAAGCGCTCCCAGTAGGCGCCCTTCTCCATGCGCAGGGGGCGAAAGATGTGGCCCTCCTCGCCCGGTGCCAGATTGCTGAAGAGGTGGTCAATCCCCTCGCGGGCAGCCCGGCTGGCCAGGGGGCGGGGGGCGTTGGCAGCCACCACATCAAGGCCGTTTTCGCGAGCATACTCCACCATGGGGCGGTAGTCTTCCAGCCAGTTGGGCCACAGGCGGGCAGAATCGCGAAACTCCAGTTCGCTGATCAGCCCGGCAAGATAGGCGGCCAGGGTGGAGCGGTCGTCCCGCTCCAGCATCTCCATGGAGAGGACCAGACCACTGCCCGCGCGGCGGTGGAGGCCCTTTAGCAGGGCAAGCTCAAAGAGGTGGCCCTGGCGGCTGTCGTGCTCTTCGCCAAAGACCACCACCCGGGCGCTCTCCAGCCGGTCCAAAAGCTGCTCAAAGGAGATCTCTCGGCCAGTTTTTAGATCGTAGATGCGATGGGGCATGATGGGGCCTACCTCCTCACTTTCGGAGGCTGCGCGCACCACTCCTCCGGCCGTGAGCACCCCGGCCATAAGGACTCCCGCCAGCAGAAAAAAGCTCCGCCCCCAGCCTCTTCCCCAGCTTCTCATCGGTACCTGACCTCTCGGTTTGAGGTTCTCCTCAGCCGGCCGCCGCCGGTCTGGCCGTCTTGGCCTCTAGCCGGCGGATGTAGCCGATATCGTAGGGGAACTTCTCCCCGGGACCGAGATCGTTGCAGAACCTCTGCACCAGGTCGGAGAAGACCTCGCGGCTCCTGGCGATGAGTTCCTCCTGGCGCTCCAGTCCCACCGGCTCGCCCACCCCGGCGGAGAAGTTTACGGTAAATCCAAGCAGTGCATAGGGGATCATGAGCTCACCGGCCAGCACCGCCTCGGGCCCCGCCGTCTGACTCACCGCGCTTACTCCCACCGACTGGAGCCAGTTCACCTCCAGCCGGGTGTTGAAGCGGGGGCCGAGCATGCAGGCGTAGGCTCCCCGGCCCATGAAACTTATCCCTGCCTCCACACAGACCTTGCGCAGGCGGTCGCGGAGGGTGGGGCTGAAGAAGGTCTCGGCGACGAGGTGGCCCCGCTTGGGGTCGCTCGGAACGTCAAAGATGGTGCAGGGCTCCCCGCCGGGCAGGCGGTTGTCGGGGAAGAAAAGCTCGTCAAAGATCACCACCTGGCCCAGATCCAGCTCGGGGTCAACGATCCCCACTACGCTGGTGCCGATGATGAGGTCGGCCCCCCATTCGGCCACCGCCAGCAGATTTGCCCGGTGGTTGACCAGACAGGAGAGGACCTCGTGGCCTAGGCCGTGGCGGGGAAGGTGGGCAACCTCGGCATTGCCGATGCGACCCACATTGAGCAGGGCCTCGCCGAAGCGGTTGCGGTAGACCCGCTTGGCCCACTCGCCCGGGAGGTGATAGGTACCACTTCCGGTGATGACGGCTACTTTGACCATGGATGAACCTCCCTGAACCTCAAAGCCTAACACAACCGGACCTGCGTCCAGATTCACTCTCCACTCCCGTCGCCCCTCGCCCCATACTGGGGAATGAGCCAACTAAACAGCACCTCGTCCCCCCGCCGGAGGGTGGCGTGGTAGAGGGCGATGATGGCGGGTGGGGGGATGAAGCCCTCTGGGGTGGGAGGGGGGCCCAGGCGGAGAAGCCGGACCAACTCCTCAAGCTCGCCTCCACCGACTCCTTCAATGCGCTTTAGGTCCATGGCGCCCAGGCCGGGGGTGAGGGGGCTTAGGGGGGAGCCGTCGGTGGGGTCAAGGTAGGGGGCAAAGATGACCACCCGCTCGCGGGGGGAAAGCTCGGCAAGTTCGTCTATGGGGTAGACCCCGGCCAGAAGCTCCTCCACCGTCTTGGGGTCGCGGCGAAAGCTCAGCCGGAAGAAGGCCAGGTCGCTTACCACATCTACCAGAGGGACGATGCTGGCGGAGGGCTGGCCGGGCTCAAAGACCAGCCGGTAGCCGTTGAGCAGGGCCCGCTCCCGCCGGTCAATCAGCTCCCCCTTGGGCAGGTGGAGCCTGATCTCTGCTCCCCGCCGGTTGAGGATCTCTTCAGCCTGGGCCTGCTCGTTCGGCGACACCTCCAGCCAGAGGGGATTTATTGGAGTGAGGTACTCCTCCCAGCTCACCTCCCCTTCGGCCAGCAGGCGGCCGGCCTCCTCCATCATC
>JALSIF010000110.1 GCA_026981635.1 bacterium
TATCCGAGGAGAAGCAGATCCCCAAGATCATCCAACACTCCACCGCCTCCCTCTTTGCCGAGGCCATCCGCCGCTGCTTTGAGCATCAGTCCATCTCCAGCCTCTTCCGCTAGGAACGGGAAAGGGGTTGCCCAAACCTCTCCCATTGCGGATAGACTTTGGGGGGCGCAAGCGACGGGAAGAGTTGGGAAGCTCCCACGGCGCCCACTACTTTCCGGGGGAGTGATGGCGCGGTGCGAAAGCCAGAGTGGATGACGATGTTTTTCCGCCCCCTCTGGGTGTCTCCCCAGGAGCAGGTGGCGGAGGAGCGCCGCAGACATATAAATGCCCTCGCCTGTCCGGTGATGGTTCTCTCGGCCGAGGGGATCGTCCTGGAGGTGGTAGGCAGCTGGTACTGCCTGGGACTTGAGCCAGAGGGCTGGCGGGGGCGTCTGGCCAGCCACTGTCTACCCACCTCCCTTGCCCGTCCCATCCTTGACCGGATCAAGACCATCCTTGAGCGGGGCCGCCCGCTGACCTTTGATCAGCCGGTGCAGGAGTTGGGAAAGGAGCTCAGGGTCACCCTCCACCCCATCTCGGTAGGGGAGGAGACCGAGTTCGTGGTCATCGTGCTGGATGTGACCCAGCAGAAGAAGGTCCTTCGCCAGCTCATCCAGGAGCGTCGCATCGGCCAGCTCTCCCAGCGGGTGGGGGAGATCACCCAGAAGCTGAGTGACCACCTCAGCGCCCTGCGGAGGGGGATAATGCTTTCCCTTACCGCCGCCGGTGAAGAGCGCGAGCTGATCCAGCGCCAGCTGGACGAGATGCTGGACCGCTGCGCCCAGCTGGTGGAGAGGCTGGATGACCTGAGCGGTCCGGCCAGCCTGAGGGCAAGGAACCTTGACCTGGTGGAGGTGGTGCGCCAGTCGGCGGAGGAGTTCCGCCGCCAGCACCTCACCCAACCCCACACCAACCTGCGGGTCCACCTGCCCGCTGGCCGGTTGTGCGTGTGGGGCAACCCCGCCCTGTTGAGCGAGGCGTTGCTCAGCCTGCTGGAGAATGCCCTCATCGCCACCGCCGACTCTCCCTCTCCGGAGATAGAGCTGGTGCTAAGCCAGGCCCAGCGAGAGGGCTTTGCCGAACTGCTGGTCAGAGACAACGGCAGCGGCATGGAGGAGGAGGATCTCATCCGCGCAACCGAGCCCTTTTTCACCACTCGCCAGGGGAGGGCTGGCCTGGGGCTCTCTCTGGCCGAGGAGGTGGTTCGCTCTATGGGAGGAAGGCTTGAGATCCGTTCCCTTCCCGGCGTGGGCACCACCGTCCACCTCCATCTGCCACTGGTAGAGGCCTTGGAAGGGAGTGTTGAAGTTGTCGGTGAGGGGGCAGGCCCCCCTGCCGAGGGCCAGGTTGATGTCCTGCTGGCGGAGGACAACGAGAGTGTGCGCCGTTCTCTGACCGCTTTCCTGCGGCGGCGCGGATTCAGGGTTCAGGAGGTGAGCAACGGGACCGAGGTGATTGAACAGCTCACCCGCCTTGAGTCTCCCCCCAAGGTGGTGATTGTTGATCTAGTAATGCCCGAGATGGGAGGGATTGATGTGGTCAGGCTGATCCGGGAAAGCTATCCCCAAGTTAAAACCATCCTCACCTCGGGCAAGATGAGCTCCCGCGATCTAAGGGAGGTAATGGAGGGAGACTACATATTTCTCAGCAAGCCTTTCCTCCCCTCCGAACTTGCCCGCCTGGTTAGCGAGCTCATGGCCAGAAATTAGACAAAGACTCAAACTCCTCATCCCATCGACATTGACACCCATGATCTTCAACTGATGGTGAATTACCATCTCATGGCTGTCATGATCCGGCTAAGCTTTAAACGTGACTCAACTACTTTGAGGCTAGCCCATGAACTTCTTGTCCTCCATCCACAGGCTAACCACTTCGCCCACTTCCCAGCTGCGGGTATTGAGCACCCTCCGGTCGTAGAACTTGCTCAAGCCCGGGTGGCCATTGACGGTCTCCTCTGCCACCAGACCCGCCCTCACCATGAGGTCAAGGGCAGTAAAGTAGCGCGCCCGCCGGCGCTGGTCGCCGTCGGCCACCTTGACCACCACGCCAACTCCCCTGGCCTCCCCATCAAGCCTGACCAGGCTGAGCTGCTCCTCCAGGGCGGCCGATATCCCCCCCACCTCCACCTCAATGGCGGCCGGCTTCTCCCTCCGCTGGTGCTCCCATAGCCACTCGGCCACCTGCTCCTTTGCTTCCTCAGGCACCACCACCCCAACCCCCTGCAACCCTTCGGCTCCCGTCTTGGCGATGCCTCGCCCCTTCATGGCCTCCATGAAGGCGGTGTCAAAGCGGCCCTCCTTTCCTCCCACCATCTCCGGGTGGGCGGTCATCGCCCCGGCCACCTGGCAGAGTGCACTCCACACCTCGTCGCGCACCTCACCAGCCATGGGGGGCTTCTCCTCCCCTGAGGCCAACGCCTCAGCAAGCAGGGCAAACAGCCTGCCTATGGAAGAGAGAGGGAGGGCATAGTTTGCCAGCCCGCACCCGTCAACTCCGATCACCAGCTCCTCCTTGCCGACCCCCAGAAGCTCCTCAATGAGCCCCTGGATCGTCTGCTGGAGGGGGTGCTCAGGCAGGTGGTAGCCCTCCAGGGGCCAGCCCATCTGCTTGCACACCAAAAGCATCCCGGCATGCTTTCCGCTGCAGTTGTTGTAGATGGGCGGCGGGGTCTCCTGCTGCCCCAAGCGGGCAAGCTCCAGGGTGGCACTCAGGGAGATGGGCCACTGGGGGCCGCAGACCAGAAGCTCCTCTGAAAGCCCCCCCCTGGCAAGCATCCCCCGCACTGTCTCAATGTGCTCCGGCTCCCCGCTGTGGCTGGCCGCCGCCACCGCCAGCTCCCTGGGGGTAAGGCCAAACATCTCATAGGCGCCGGTGAGGATCAGCGGCAGGGCCTGCAGGGGCTTGAGACTTGAGCGGGTATAGACCTTGACCTCTGGGTCTCCCCGGGAGAGGAGCACCCTCCCCCTGGCATCCACCACCGCCAGCAGGCCAAAGTGGACCGACTCAAGGTGACCGCCCCGGGTAAGGGCGATTAGAGGTGCATAGTGGGGAAGCTTCATCACCGCCTTTTCAGCAACAAAGGTGAGCGCCATCTTATCAGCTCCCCTCCTCCTCTCCCCAAAGGTGGTCCCTTGCCTGCAAGGGGCTATCCTTTCTCTGCCGTGAAGGGTCCCCTCAACGTGGTGCTGGTTGCCGGCGGCCACCTCCCTCCCGGCCTTGCCCACCTCCACCCCACTGGCATCAAGGCCCTGGCTGAGGTTGGCGGTGAGACCCTGCTGGAGCGCGCCCTTGGGGCGGTGCGCGACCTGTCTCAGCTGGGCCCATGGCAGGTTGAGGAGGTGGCGGTGGTGGGTGAGGCGCCGGTGGGGGAGCTTCTGGCCAGCCAGGGCTGGCAAGTCACCTGGACCGGGGTGGGGGAGCACGGGGTGGAGAATGTGCTCCGCGGCCTCATGGCCCTTGAGCGGGAGCTTCCCACCCTGGTCATGGCAACCGACCTCCCCCTGGTGGGGGCGGAAGAGCTGGCC
>JALSIF010000111.1 GCA_026981635.1 bacterium
CTTCCTAAGGTGTTCCCGGCGGGTGGAAGGACCAAAGCCTAAGCCCCACCTCCCGCTTTTTTTATTGCCCCAGAAAACACTCTCCCTTCGGGGAGATGCGTTCTCCCTACTTTCTGGCTACGCTCCCGCCAGGGTTCTTACCAGCCGGGCGCCGTCCTCCAAGATGGTGAGGGCGATCTTGCTGGAGAGGGGGCCCAGGGCGGCGATGGTGATGCCGAGGAAGAAGAGCCCCAGGCCCACCTTAAGGGGGAGGCCCACGATGAAGACGTTTAGGGTGGGCATGGTGCGGGCCATGATCCCCAGCACCACATCGGTAAGGATGAGCACCGCAAGAAGCGGCATGGCAAGCTGGACCGAGATAAGGAAGAAGTCACCCGCCACCCGGACAAGCTCGGGGAGTCCCATGTTCACTGGGGTAAAGCTGCCCACCGCAACCAGAGCGAAGGAGCGGTGCCAGAAGATGAGGAAGAGGTGGTGGAGGTTTAGCACCAGAAAGAGCAGGCTGGCCAGGGTGAAGAAGAACTCCCCCACCAGGCCGGTCTGCTGTCCCTGGGTGGGGTTGAGCACGTTGATGATGCCAAAGCCCATCTGGTAGCCGATGAGGGAGCCGGCGAAGTCAAAGATGACAAAGATCACTCCCACCAAAAAGCCCAGCATCAGCCCCAGCACCACCTCGCCGGCGGCGGCGTTGATCAGCAGGGCGGGGCTGGCCATAAGCTCGCTGGGAGCGGGGCCCTGGTGGAGGGGGGCAAGGATGAGGGCCATCAGGAAGGCCAGCGCCACCTGGTAGAGAACCGGCACCGCCCGGGCCGAAAAGAGGGGTAGCACCACCAGAAAGCCGGTTGCGCGAAGGAAGTAGAGCAGGAAGACGAGCTGAAACTCAAGGCTCTGCCGGATCAGCTCCACCGACCCATTCTATCCCCCGCGCAGGGCTAGGTGGTGATGAAGAAGAGGTCGTAGAGGAAGGCCAGCACCAGCCAGATGATGGTGAGATAGGTGATCCCCTTGTTGATGCGCTCCTCGCGGCCAGTGATGCCCCGGCTGGGGGTTTCGGTGGTGCCGGTGATGGCTCCTCCAATCCCCTGCTGTGGCCTATTCATAAGCAGGGTGAGGAGGATGATACCAAAGGCGGATATCCCGATTAACACCAGGAACGCGACCGCTGCTGGTGAAGTTGGCATGGGGCAAGGTTTTTAGCACATTTGCTCAGCCTTGGCAAGTTCCCACCTCCTTGGGGCACGGCTGGTGGTAGGATAGCCAAAGCATGGATAGCGGCACACTGAACCTGATCCTTGCCCTGCAGACCCTCGCCCTGGTGGTGATTGCGGGGGTGTTGGCCTTTGTCGCGGTGAAACTTTCTCGTCTCTGGGCGCGGGTGGCGGGGCTGATTGATGAGCTCTCCCAGGTGGTCTCCCGGGTTGACCGGCTGGTGGCCGAACTGGAGGAGCGGGGAGTAGCCCGGCAGAGTGCCGAGCTGGTTAGTTCCCTAAACCAGGTGGGGGCGAAGCTTACCGAGGTGGCCGAGACGGTGGCGGGCCTGGTGGGCTTGCTGCGCTCTCTCTCGGGTGAGCTGCCCCGCACCGCCCTCCGCCGTGGCTTCAGGGTGATGCAGGTGGCCCAGGCCATCGGCGAGGGAATCGCTGCCGGTCTTAGCGAGCTTCGCTCCGCACAAAATGAGCAGGAGGGGGAATCTGGGCCAAACAGAGAGTAGAGCGGCCCGATTTCAGGTAGATTAGTCTTGAACGGGTAGCTTGTTGACCCGGTCGGAATGGTAAGGAAACCCCAGGTGGGAGGAAAAAGAGTGATGAGTGAGCGTGACAGGGGCAGGGGACTGGCACTGCTGATTGCGGGTTTTGGCATCGGCACCCTAGTGGGAGCGGTTCTGGGCCTGCTTTATGCCCCCAAGCCGGGTGAGGAACTTCGGGCAGAGCTCAAGAAGCGCGGCGGCGAGCTCTATGAGATCGGCAAGGAGCGGGCCAGTGAGGCCCTGGGCAAGGGCAAGGAGAAGGCGGCCGAGATCTACGGCGAGAAGATTGAGAAGGTAAAGCAGGCGGTCAAGAAGGGAATTGAAGTGGCCAAGGAGAAGCTGGCCAAGGCGGAGGAGTTGGTAGAGGAAGAGGGCTAGGCCAAGCTTTCCCCCTCCTGTCACCGGCTTTGCCGAGCCCAGCGCGGGCAGACTTCCGATCCTCTTTCAGCCGCTAGGATTTAGTCCTAGCTTTGAGGTCTCCATCATCAGGTACCTCTTCCGGCGCTCGCTTCGTGCTGGAGGCCGACTACCGCACGGCCCGCTTTCTCCATCAGATCTGGGAGGGCGAGCGGGAGCCCCCCGCCTGGGTGACAGAGCTTAGCCGCCTCTATCGCCTGCTCATGGAGCGGCGCCGCCGGAAGGCGCTGGCCCGCCGTGAACCGGTGGAGGGGAGTTTGGTAGTGGGGGTGGGCAACCTCACCGTGGGAGGAAGCGGCAAGACCCCCATGACGGTGGCCCTGGCCCGGGAGCTCTCCCTGCGGGGGAAGCGAGTGGCCATCCTGGTCAGGCGCCTGCGCGGGGCGCTGGACCCGGCAGGGGACGAGTACCACATGCTTCGGGCTATTTTCCCCGAGGCCACGGTGGAGGCGGTACGGAACAAGGAGCGGGCAGTAAGAAGGCTGGCCCAGGACCACGATGCGGTGGTGATTGACGATGCCTTCCAGGTCTGGTCGGTGAAGAAGGACCTGGAGCTGGTGATGCTTTCTGTCCGCCACGCCAGGCTGGCTGAGCCGCGCCTCCTGCCGGCGGGCCCCTTCCGCGAGCTCCCCGATGCCCTGGAGAGGGCAGACCTGCTCGTCATTTCGGGAAGTGAAACCCAAAGCGAGCTAGCCGACTGGGTGAGGGAGGCTGGGGTTCCGTTGGTCTCGGTGAGTTATCAGCCCCTGGAACCGCTCACCTTCCGCCGCGCCTTCCAGCACCTGCTTATTGGCAACTACCATATGCTTAGGGCAAACTTGGGGGAGTTTGTGGGCAGCGAAAGGCCGAGGGACGTGGTGGCATTTGCCGGCATCGCCAATCCCTTCGGCTTTTTCAAGATGCTAGCTCGGCTGATGCCCGAAGTGAAGGTGCACGGATTTGCCTTCTCCGACCACTTCCACTATCGGCGGATCCACTTCCACGAGCTGTCCCACGTCGCGGTAGGCAAGCTGATCTACACCACCGAAAAGGACTTCTTCCGCATCCTGGCCGAGAACGGGGGACTGGAGCAGGATCCCCCCGCCGAGTGGTACGACCTGCTTGACCAGATCGGCCACTGGCAGTTCATTCCGGTTGAGTTAAAGCTTCCCGGGGAGGTGCTCAAGCGCCTCCCATGAGGGCAGGGGTAAGGCTCAAGTACGGCCTGCTTCGGCTGATCACCTGGTTCTTCCTCATGGTGGCGAGGCATCTGCCCGAGGGACTGGGCTACTTTCTTGCTCAGCGGGTGGCCGACCTGTTCCTCTTTCTCCAGCCCGGTCGGCGGCGGGTAATTGAGCGTAATCTCCTCCTCTGCTTTGGTGATGAGCTCTCCCCCGCCCTCCGCCGCCAGATCGCC
>JALSIF010000112.1 GCA_026981635.1 bacterium
CCCCCATCCCCAGCCTGGCCATTACCGCCTGAAAGGCACGGCGGGCCAGGGGGTAGTGGGTACAGCCAAGGATAAGCGCCCTGATTCCCTCCCTGGCCAGGGGGAGGATAGCCCGCCTGATCTCCTCCTCCACCTCCTCCCCCGTTACCTGGCCCCTCTCAATTAGTGGGGCCAGCCGGGCTGAGGAGACGCTCACAAACTCCAGCCCCAGCCCCAGATGGCGGGCGATGCGGGGGTAGCTTTGGCTTGCCACCGTGGCCGGGGTGGCAATCAGTCCCACCCTGGCCCCGGCCCCATCAAGCATCTCGCTCAGGTGGCGAAGGCCAATCTCAATCAGGTTCCAAACCCGAATGCCAGAGCACTTCTCCCTCCCTGCCAGGGCAGCGCTGGCCGTGTTGCAGGCAATCACCACCTCCTCCACCCCCAGCTGAGAAAGAAGTCTGATCGCCCCCTCGGCAAGCTCCCTTACCTCCCCCAGGGTGCGATCACCATAGGGGTGGTGGGCATTGTCCGCCAGATAGACGAGTTCGGGGGGGCGGTAATGGGCAAGGATCTCCCGGGCAACGCTAAGCCCCCCCACCCCGCTGTCAAACAGGGCCAAGCTCACCCTAGGGGAACCGCCTTCCATCCCGCTGGACATCAGAAGAGCCAGCGCGCGGTGAGCCTAAGACGGTCAGCCAGGACGGAAAGCTCTTCCCGCTCCCTCCCTCCTACCGAGACGCGATATCGCCTGGCCCCGAAGGTGGCCACCACCTGGGCCAGCTCCACCTCCTGCTGGTCGCTGGGCAGATCCAAAAACCCCTCCGCCAGCTCAATGGTGACCTGTTCAAATACCGGCGGGGAGGTGACATCAAGCCCCTTGGGAGGTGCCGGGGTCATCGGCTCAACCACCACTTCCAGCAGGTGAGGTGCTCCGGAGAGCCCCGCAATGCCCACCCCCTGGGGCTGGCGGAGGAAGCTGGACAGGTTCTCCACCCATCGCTCCCCCAGCGATATGGTTACCGGCACCATCCCAACCTGCCGAAGCCTCAGCCAGACCACCGCCAGCCGGTCCTCGCTGGGAGTGAGCCGGTTGGGGAAAAACTGTGCCTCCAGCGGCTCCCCGATGGGCAGCCCCTCGGGCAGGTAATCCCGCCTCGCCCCGTCAATGAGAATCTGCACCCGGCGCACATTGGGGATGAAGGCGGCGGTGGTGAGGATGGAGTTGAGCAGGTTGATCTCGTAGGTAGCGCCTCCGCCATAACTCACCAGCTCGCGAGAAAAGTCCACCGTAAGCAGGTCCCCACTCAGGGAAACAGAAAGCAGCCTGGTCTTGGGAGGGATAGTGGGGACGAGCTCCGCCTTGCGCGAAGGCCCCTTGATCAGCTCCTCAAAGGCCAGGCGGGCAATCTCCTGGGGGGTGGGGTTGGAACTTTGGGTCTGCACCACCCTGCTCTCGGGGACCGTAAGGGTTGCCTCCCCTTCGGCAAAGAAGAGCACCAGGGGGTAGGTGAAGCGCTCAGTTTGCTTACCCGACGGTGGCTTGGCTGGTGGTGCGGCGGGAGGGGCAGGTTGCCGACGGGGACAGGAAGAGATGCTTGCCAATACAAACAGGCCGAGCAGGATAAGCAGTGGGGCTCGGCTGTAGCTGGCTGAGGGAACCCTACCTGGCCTTGATCCTGCTTGCCCGGCGCTCAAACTCGCGCTTCTTGATCGCTTCGCGCTTGTCATAGATCTTCTTTCCCCGGGCCAGGGCAATCTCAACCTTGACCAGGTGGCCCTTGAAGTACATCTTAAGGGGAACGATGGTCAGCCCCCGCTGGCTCACCGCCTGCTCCAGGCGATTGAGTTCCCGCCGGTGGAGGAGGAGCTTGCGGGGCCGGTGGGGATCGTAACTCTCGTGGGTGGAAGCCTTGTCGTAGGGAGCAATGGTTGCCCCGATCAGGAATAGCTCGCCATCCCGGAAGCGGCAGTAGCTTCCCGATAGGTCCACCTTGCCCTCCCTGACCGACTTGACCTCGCTGCCCTTAAGCTCAATTCCCGCCTCGTAGCGGGTGAGGATCTCAAAGTCGTGGCGAGCGCGGCGGTTGGTGATGGTTGGTCTTCCCGCAGGGGACATTAGGGGATGCTTGCAGATTTTATCACCTTTCCGCAAGTCCAAGCTCGCTCCCTTCGCACTCTCCTACCCCTTGCCAAGGGAGCGATTTAGACATAAAGTCCCGCCAATTTTATTTTCAGGAGGAGGGCAGGACGATGGCAGACGACTACACCAAGCTTGCTCAGGAGGTACTTGAGCGGGTCAAAAAGGAGGGGGTAACTACCATCTGGATCTGGTTCGTTGACATCCTGGGCCACCTCAAGAGCTTCGCCATCACCCCCGCCGAGCTGGAGGGAGCCTTCAAGGACGGGATGGGCTTTGACGGCAGCTCCATCAGCGGCTTCAACGCCATTGAGGAAAGCGACCTGGTGGCCAAGCCCGACCCCGCCACCTTCCGCCTGATCCCCTGGAACGACGGTGGCGAGAAGGCCTGCTTCATGTTTGCCGACATCCTCAACCCCGACAAGACCCCCTACCAGCGAGATCCCCGCTACATCCTCAAGCGCACAGTAGAAAAGGCCCACCAGCAGGGATTCACCATGTATGTGGGCCCCGAGCTGGAGTACTTCTACTTCCGCAGCGACAAGCTCCCCCCCGAGGTGCTGGATCACGGTGGCTACTTCAGCGGTCCGCCGGTGGACTACGGCCACACCCTGCGCTACCAGACCATTGAGGCGCTGGAGAAGCTGGACATTCCAGTGGAGTATCACCACCACGAAGTGGGCCCCAGCCAGCATGAGATTGACCTCCGCTTTGACGAGGTCACCCGCATGGCCGACAAGTGCATCATCTACCGCTGGGTGGTCAAGGAGGTGGCACGGCGAAACGGGGTCTACGCCACCTTCATGCCCAAGCCCCTGGAGGGGGAGAACGGCAGCGGCATGCACACCCACCAGTCCCTCTTCAAGGACGGCAAGAACGCCTTCTTTGACGAAAACGACCCCGACTACCTCTCCCAGACCGCCCGCAGCTATCTGGCCGGGATCCTCAAGTACGCCGAGCAGATCTGTGTCTTCCTTTCCCAGCACGTAAACAGCTACAAGCGCCTGGTGCCCGGCTACGAGGCCCCGGTCTACATCGCCTGGAGCCGGCGCAACCGCTCTGCTCTAGTGAGGGTCCCCGAGTACCACCCGGGCAAGGAACAGGCCACCCGCATTGAGCTTCGCTCCCCCGATCCGGCCTGCAACCCCTACCTCGCCTTCGCCATGATGCTGGCGGCAGGACTGCGAGGGATTGAGGAAGGTCTTGAGGTGGAGCCCCCCATCCATGAGAACCTTTATGAGCTTACCGAGCTTCAGCGCATTGAGCGAGGAATCAAGAACCTCCCCAGCAACCTGAACGAGGCCCTCCACCACGCCAAGAACAGCGAGCTGGTAAAGGATGTGCTGGGGGAGGAGGCCTTCCTCAACTTCCTGGACCTCAAATACCGCGAGTGGGACATGTACCGCACCCAGGTAACTCACTGGGAGCTGGAGCACGACT
>JALSIF010000113.1 GCA_026981635.1 bacterium
CAACATCTATGGCACCATCTTCGGCGGCGAGCTGGTCTCCATGATGGACAAGCTGGCCTTCGTCGCCTGCACCCGCTACTGGCCCAAGACCTGGGTGACCGCCTCCATGGAGGCGATTGACTTTCGTATGCCCATCAAGCGGGGGCAGGTGGTGGAGCTCATCGCCCGGGTGGTCTATGCGGGGGGCCACACCTGCATGGTCAAGGTGGACGTCTTCGGCGAGGACCCCACCAGCGGGGAACGCTACCACTGCTGCACCGGCTATCTGAACTTTGTTGCCCTGGACGTTACCGGCCGCCCCACCCGGGTCCCCCCCCTCAAGGTGGAGAGCGAGGATGAGAAGCGGGAGTATGAGCGTGCCCTGGAGGTGCGAAAAGCTACCCGCGAGCGCATCGCCCGCTGGAGGGAGATGGAGAGTGAGGGGAAGGGAGGATAGGCCGAGTGGAGAGGCAGGAGATGGCCCTTCCCCGCACCCTGCTAATAACCGGCGGGGCAGGCTTCATCGGCTCCAACTTCGTCCACTTTCTAAGCCACTTTCACCCTGAGGTTCAGGTGGTCAACCTGGACAAGCTCACCTATGCGGGAAACCTGAAGAACCTGGAAGGAATCCCGCTGGACGGCTCACCCACCCCAGCCGGCTTCCGCCACACCTTTGTCCACGGCGACATCCAGGACCGCCGCCTGCTGGCCGAGCTTTTCGTGCGCTATCGCTTTGACGGGGTGGTCAACTTTGCCGCCGAGAGCCACGTGGACCGCTCCCTGCAGGGGGCAGACGAGTTTATCCGCACAAACGTGCTAGGCGCCCACGAACTGATGCGGGTATGTCTTGAGCACCGCTGCCGCCTGCTTCAGGTCTCCACCGACGAGGTCTACGGCCAGCTCATGCCGGATGAGCCTCCCTTCACCGAGGAGAGCCCGCTAAGGCCCCGCAACCCCTACGCCGCCACCAAGGCGGCGGCAGATCTAATGGCCCTGAGCTACTTTGAGAGCTTCGGGCTTGATGTGGTCATCACCCGCAGCTCCAACAACTACGGCCCGCGCCAGTTTCCGGAGAAGTTTCTTCCCCTGGCCATCACCAACCTGCTGGAGGGAAGGGCCATCCCGGTCTATGGGACGGGGGAGAACGTGCGCGAGTGGCTCCATGTGGAGGACAACTGCCGGGGGATCTGGATGGCCCTCACCCGGGGAAGGTCGGGTGAGGTCTACAACCTGGGGGGCAGGGACGAGGTGCAAAACATTGAGATGGCCCGGAGGCTGTGCGAGCTTCTGGGGGTTGACCCCGAGCAGGGGATCAGGTTCGTGAGGGACCGGCCGGGCCACGACCTGCGCTATGCCCTGGACAGCAGCAAGGCGAAGAGGGAGCTTGGCTGGGAGCCCCAGTGGGAGCTTTCCCGCGGGCTTGAGGAGCTGGTGCGCTGGTACCGGGAGAACGAGGAGTGGTGGCAGGAGATCCGCTCCGGGGAATATCGCAAATACTACGAGCGCCACTACGGTGAGAAGATTGACTGATCAGGCCGAGGTGAGGGGGGCGGGAAGGTAGATCTCCCCCTGCTCCTCGGGGATGAGGGAAGAGAAGTCGCGGTCCTCCTCCCTTTTCTCCCGCCTCATTGACAGGGCGGTGCGGTCCAGGGCCTGCCTCAACTCGGGACCTGTCCCCTCCCCGTCTCTGAGGACGGCCTGGAGGATGATCAGGTCGTCGCCCAGGAAGAGGTAGTAGATGAGAAAGTCCAGTGCCTCCCCCCTGCGAGCGGCGCTGCGCAGGGAGCTGGGGTAGGTGAAGGGTAGGCCCTGGCTGTCGGCGGGAAACTTCACCCTGAAGCTTTGCAGCCATATCCAGGGAGACTGGCTGACCTTCTCCACCTTCATCCTGGCAAAGGCGGCCCCGTTCTTCTCCAGTTCGGACACCCTCAGGGAAGCCAGCACCTCCAGGGAGGCCTTACCCTGGGGGTTGAAGCGGGCGGCAAAGCCCCCGATGCGCTGCACAAAGAGCCACACCCCGCCTTCCGCCTTCTCCCCATCCTTCGTCCGTCGGGGAGACATCACCAGCTGGAACTCGCTGGTCTCGCTCTCCGCGCGTGGTTCCACCTTGCCCAAGGGAAGCTCCATCCCCAGACTGAGCACCTGGCTATAGACCGGGGTCCACTGCCAGGGGTCGGGGGGCGGGGCCTCCTCCTGCCTGGGGCAGCCCAAGGTGGCAAATAGGGCGAGGGCGGTGAGAGCGGGGAGGGTGTTTAGCCGGATAGATTTCACAGGCTTCCTCCCATCTCCCAGAATAGCTCCCTCACTTGGTCAAGTTCGTCGTAGATCTTGCCCAGTATGCCGTTTACGAAGCGGTGGGACTCCTCCTCCCCGTATACCTTGGCCAGGTTTACCGCCTCGCTGATCACCACCTTGGGGTCAACCTCCCCTTCCACCAGCTCCATGATGGCGATGCGCAGGATGATGCGTTCGGTCACCCCCACCCGCTCCAGTCGCCAGTGGGCACTGTAGTTGGCGACGATTCGGTCCAGGGCCTGTTGGTTGCGGCTAACTTGTTCAATCAGCCGGAGGATGAAGTTGAGGTTGTCCTGATCAAACCGGTAGTGCTCCAGGCCGTCTTCCCTGTCGCCAGGCTCGGCCGGCCGACCGAGCCAACTCCGAGCGTAGCTCAGGGGCTCCTCCTGGGGTTTGAAGTAGAGGGCAAAGAGGATCTCAAACAGTTTGCGGCGCGCCTTGCGCCGGCTCCCCGGCAGGGGAGGCGAACTTTCTTCGGTGGAGTGTCTCGTTGCCATGCCAAACTGATAGACTAACTAGCCGCTCCCTATAACCCCTATCTTTCTATCTGTCAAGTGCCCCAAAAAGCTTAGCACCGCCGGCCGGGGGTTGGGGAAGGAAGGCAGGAAATCTAGAATGACCGCCATGACCAGAGCAGGTTGGGCTGGCAGGTGGCTGATCCTCTGGATCGGGGTATCGGTGGCGGTGACGGTCTCTGTCTCCCTTGCCTGGGGCCACTCCATGGAGGCCACCCTGAATGAGCTTCGGGGTACGGTCAACTTCATTGAGCGGGGAAGTGAGCAGGAGAAGGTGGTTGCCCTCACCTTTGACGACGGGCCCCACCCCGAGTACACCTACCGCATTCTGCGCATCCTCAACTTCTACCAGGCCAAGGCCACCTTCTTTGTGGTGGGGACCGAGGTGGAGAAGTATCCCCAGTGGGTGAAGATGGCCAACCAGCTGGGGATGGAGATCGGCAGCCACACCTACGAGCACTTCCGCTTAAGCCTTCTCTCTGAGGAGGAGGCCCGCTATCAGATTGAGCAGAACCAGCAGCTGATCAGGAGTCTGGTGGGCTATGAGCCCCTCTTCCTGCGCCCGCCGGGGGGAAGGGTGAACGGACAGGTGGGGCGGCTGGCCGCCGAGTATGGCCTGGTCATCGCCTGGTGGAGCTACAACTCCAACGACCTCTCCGACCGGACGGCGGACGAGATCTACCAGAGCGTGGTGGATAGCGTTGAACCGGGGGCCATCATCCTCTTCCATGACGGTAGCGAGGAGACGGTCAAG
>JALSIF010000114.1 GCA_026981635.1 bacterium
CAAGCGAGTCCAGCCCGCCCGTCGCCTGAGAAGAAAGATAAGCGAGCTGGTGGAGGAAAAGGAGGTCCCGCCCACCCCCGCCAAACCGCCTCCCGCCAAGGTTGAACCCAAGCCAGACCAGCCCACTCCCATCCCCTCTACCTCCGCCGAGGCGCCTGCCCAGCCCAAGGCCGAGGCCAAACCGGCCAAGACCAAGCCCAGTGAAAAGGAGCTGGAAGGCAAGGTGATTGAGCGGGAGGGGAGTGAGCGGGTGATGCGGCCCAGACGGGTTCCCCGCCGGCTCACCCCAACCGCAAAGGCAGCCGCCCCTGCAGGTGAGGAAGCCCCCGCCGAGGTCAAGCCCCGCAGCCAGAAGAGGATCTTTCGTATCAAGGGGGTAGCCGGACCCCACCCCAAGACCGAGGTTGAGCGCTTCGTCAAGATTACTGGCGAGATGGGCGTGCGTGAGGTCTCCGAGAAGACCGGCGTGCGCACCTCAGACATCCTCGGCTTCCTTAATAAGGAGCTGGGCATTGAAAAGGATACAGACGACCGACTGGACCCAGATGAGATCGCCCTGGTCTGCGAGCACTTCAAGATCAAGTACCAGCTTGAAGTAACCAAGCAGGAAGAGGAGATCCTGGAACAGTTTGCCGAGGTGGTGGAGAAGCGGCTGGAGCCGCGCCCGCCCGTAGTGACCATCATGGGTCACGTTGACCACGGCAAGACCACCCTGCTGGACTACATCCGCCACACCAAGGTGGCCGAGCAGGAAGCGGGCGGTATCACCCAGCACATCGGCGCCTACCAGGTGGAGAAGGACGGTAAGACCATCACCTTCATTGACACCCCCGGCCACGAGGCCTTCACCGCCATGCGTGCCCGGGGAAGTCAGGTGACCGATATCGTGGTGCTGGTGGTGGCAGCCGATGATGGCGTAATGCCCCAGACGGTTGAGGCCATTGAGCACGCCCGGGCAGCCGAAGTCCCCATCATCGTTGCCCTAAACAAGATAGATAAGCCCAACGCCAACCCCGAGAAGGTGCTTAGCCAGCTTTCCGACCAGGGGCTGGTGCCGGAGGAGTGGGGAGGGGACACCCCGGTGGTGAAGGTCTCCGCCCTGACCGGCCAGGGAGTGGACGAGCTTTTGGAGATCATCCTGATTACCGCCGACCTGCTGGAACTTAAAGCCGACCCCAAGACCAGTCCTTGGGGAACGGTGTTGGAATCGGAGGTCCACCCCCACCTGGGAGTGCTCGCCACCGTCATCGTCCAGCAGGGAACCTTCAAAAAGGGCGGCTACGTGGTGGCGGGAACCGCCATGGGTCGGGTGCGCAAGATGGAGGACTTTACCGGCAAGGAGGTGAAGGAGGCCCTGCCCTCCATGCCGGTGCGCATCATCGGCTTTGAGGAGCTGCCCGAGGCGGGGGAACGCTGCTACTACTTTTCCAAGCGGCGCCAGGCCGAGGCACTGGTGGAGGAACGGCGCGACCGCGAGCGGATGATGAAGCAGCGCGAGTCGGTCCGCCTCACCCTGGAAAAGCTGCAGGAAAAGCTCCTTGCCGGCGACATCAAGGAGTTAAACCTGGTCATCAAGGCCGACGTGCACGGCTCCATGGAGGCCCTGGCCGAGGCCATCGGCAAGATCCAGGTGGAGGGGACCAAGATCAACATCATCCGCAAGGCGGTGGGCGAGATAACCGAGAGCGACATCATGCTGGCCTCCGCCTCCCAGGCCATCGTGATCGGCTTTAACACCCGCATCACCACCGCAGTAAAGCGTATCGCCGAGCGGGAGGGGGTAGAGGTCAGGCTCTACGAAGTGATCTACGACGTGGTGGAGGACCTGGAGAAGGCCCTGCTCGGTCTGCTGGAGCCCGAGTACGTCAAGGAGGATATCGGCCGGCTGGAGATCCGGGCCATCTTCCGCAAGACCAAAAACGAGGTCATTGCGGGTGGATATGTGCTTGACGGGGTGGTGAGGAGGGGTGCCCAGTACCGCCTCACCCGCCAGGGAGAGCTCATCTACGAAGGAACCCTAAACTCCCTCAAACGCTTCAAGGAGGATGTAAGCGAGGTCCAGTCGGGCTACGAGTGCGGCATCATGATTGAGGGTACTGGTGATGTGAAGGAGGGCGACATCATGGAGTTCTACGAACTTCGCGAGGTGAGGCCGGAGCTTAGCGCCCTCCGGGGAGAGAGGGGCGAATCCACCAGCGAGGAGGAGTAGCGGTGGTCAGGTTCGATCCCCATCGCCACGAGCGGCTTGAGGCCCACATCCTGCGTACTCTGAGCAGCCTGATCAAGGAAGAGGTAAAGGACCCCCGGCTCAGTGAGGTAACCCTGATCAGGGTCCAGCTCAGCCGTGATTACTCAGTGGCCAAGATTGACTTTGCCATCCGGGGTGACCAGGAGGCCGAGGAGGCTGCCCTGGCCGCGCTGGAAAAGGCCAGTGGCTTTCTGCGCGGGCGGCTGGCCGAGTTTGTCAACCTGCGCCGCATTCCCGAACTCCGCTGGCGGATTGACAAGAACATCTCCCACATGATGCGCATCTCCCAGCTCATTGAAGGAGGAGAGCCCACCGTCCCACCCACCGACTACGACCAGTTTGAGGACCCCTACGGTCTACTTACCCGGGGAACCTCGGTTCAGAAGGGAGAGGAGAGCAGAAAGACCGGCCCAGCAGAGGGTGAACCCAACCGGGCAGGAGAACCGTCTGAAAATTCTCCCAGTGGGAAAGATAGCTCCCCAGACTAGAACCAGGCAGGCAGGATATAAGGCTGATGGAACTCTACACAACCCTTGACCCCCAGCTCTATGTGGACTTTGCCCACGCCCTGCTTGACCAGCAGAGGGTGGTGCTGATTCCACACCTGGAACCCGATCCCGATGCCATCGGCTCATGTCTGGCCCTCTCCCGCTGGCTGCGGAGCAAAGGGCGGGCCACCCGCATCCTCATTCCCGAGCCGGTGCCCTCCCGGGCGGTGGGCATGCCCGACACCGACACCATTGAGGTGGTTGAGCAGATCAGCGACCTCTCCGGCTATACCCCGATGATCGTGGACACCGGCCAGCTCAACCGCATCCCCGAAGGCTACCTGGAGGCAGTCCAGCGGCGGGAAGGACTTCCCCTGTTCAACTTTGACCACCACTCCTCCAACCCCGGCTTTGGCGACTACAACCTGGTTGACCCTTCCGCCGCCGCTTGCGGTGAGATGGTCTACAACCTGATGCTGGCGGTGGGGGACCAGCCAGACCTACCCACCGCCGAGCTCCTCTATGGGGCCATCCTCACCGACACCGGCAAGTTCTCCTTCGGCAACACCACCCACCGCTCCCTGGCCATCGCCGCCCGGCTGGTTGAGCAGGGGCTCAAAGTGGAGGAGATCACCAACTACCTCTACAACTACCGCACCGTTCCCCAGCTGCGGCTGTTTGGGGAAATACTTAGCACCATCCGCTCCTATCCTGAACTCAGCCTGGTGGTGGGCGAGGCCACCCTGGAGATGTACCAGCGGACCGGCACCTCCTACGAGGACACCAACGGGGCGGTGGAGCTTT
>JALSIF010000115.1 GCA_026981635.1 bacterium
ACCGGTGGATAACATCCCCTCGGGGGATGATCCGGAGAAAAGGTTCATTGAAGAGCTGATTCACCGGGAGATAGAGAAGCTTCCCCCGGACCAGCGGGAGGCACTGACCTATCAGATGGAGGGATACAAGATCAAGGAGATTGCCGAGATGATGAATGTCCCTGAAGGGACAGTGAAGACCTGGATCCACCGGGCCAGAAACAGGCTCAAGGAGAATTTAAAAGGGATCGTTGGGGAAGACTTTGATGAGTGAGCCTCGCTTGCCCAGGAGGGAACTTGCTGAGCTTGCCCGCCGGGTGAGGGTTGAGCTTCGCGCCCGGGAGCTAGTCGCTAAGCGCAGCTCACCCTGGCGGATGCTTGTCCAGAGCCCTGCCCTGCTGGTGGGGCTGGTGCTTGCCTTACTCCTCATGGGTGGACTGCTGGTGCTGGTGATGACGGTGGGCCTCTACCCCCAGTGGTCACTCTCGGTGGGCGGGGTTGACCTTTCTGGCTTTACTCTGGTTATCGCTGCCTTTGGTCTGGTGCTCTGGTTTTTTGGCACGGTGACCACGCTGGTGCTTGCCGCCCGCCGCTAGCTCCTCTAAAATCGCCCCTCTGTGAGTGACCAGTCCTACAACACCTGCTACACCCTGGGTCACGGTGAAGCCACCTGGGACCAGTTCGCAGACCTCCTTGACCGCTACGGGATCCAGCTGGTGGTGGATGTGCGTGCCCTGCCCTTCACCTTGGGGCCGGAGGGGTTTAGGCTGGCCCCCTGGTTTGACCGCGACCAGCTTGAGGCCCGCCTCCAGCGGCGGGGGATCAGCTATCGCTGGATGGGGAGGGAGCTTGGGCCGCTGATGCGCGATGGCCGCCTGGACGGGGTGGCGCGGGAGCAGGACCCCGAGTATCGCCAAGGGGTAGAGGAGCTGATGGAGCTCATCCACAACTATGTAGTGCTCATCCTTGACCGGCCCCCCCGCTGGGAGGGAAGCCACCGCCACCTGGTCATCGCCCAGACCCTGTTGCGCCACGACATTGAGGTTGTCCACCTGAGCTTTGACGCCCCGCCAGTCCCCGCCCAGATTGACCTGTTTCACGCCATCTAACCGAATCCTGAGCCTACGGCGGGCAGTTGATTTATGGTGGTGATGGGTTATGAAGGCGTTTAGGTGGATTGGTGCCCCACTGTTTGTCCCACTTGTTCTCCTTCTGTCCTGTCCCAAGGAGCAGGCGGGGCAGGTGAAGGTAAAGGCCCCCCTGGCTGGCAAGTATGCCAAGAGCGTTGGACCAGAGGAGGTTTTGGCTGGGCTTCCCACCCTGCCGGTTGAGCGGCGGGCAAAGCTTGAGGGGATGCTTATTGCCCAGGGCTATCCGGGAAAGGAGGAGGAGTTTAAGCAGACCAGGGTCTTTGTGCGCATTGGTGACCCGGACCAGTTTGAGGACCTTACCGAATTCATCCCCGGCTCCACCCTGAGCCTCTCTCCCCGGGCTAAGTATGCGGTGGCGGTGCTTCCCATGGGCGGGGGAAGCTTTGGCTTTGCCACCAAGCCCTACATGACCCCGCCCATGAGCGGAACCTTTAGGCTGGCCCGCTTTGACCCCCATGACGCCTCCCTCTATCTGGTGAGTTCCTCCGGCAAGCTCCTCCTCTACCGGGGCGGCTATCTAACCAAGGAACTTGATCTAAACGAGTTTTATCCCAACTTGGAGGAGCTTACCCTGGGCCACATGGTGACCTCCCCCGATGACAAGTGGCTGATAATCGCCTATACCACCCCCGACGGTGAGGCCCACACTGACATCTGGTTGCTTGATGAGAAGCGGCGCACCTTCCGCGGCACCGCCCAGGCGGGGGTGGTTAGCGAGCAGCCCCTCACCTGGGTTCCCGACCACTTCATCCTGGTCAGACGAGAGGGAGAGACGGTGGAGATCGTGCGCCACAATCCATGGACCAACCGCCGCTTTAGGGTCTACAAGTTCACCTCCGGCAAGACCGACATCGCCACCTCCCGCAGCGGACCGCTGATGTATTCGGTAAACCTGCTCATGAAGGATGAGGAGGGGAAGTTCTTCCTCCTTGACTTGCTCACCGGTGGACTGAGCTACCTTGCTCTCCCGGAGGGCTTCATGATGGTTGAGCCCTATGCATCGGCCTTTGGTGGGCTGGTCTTTTACGGATTGGTGGAGGGTGTACTTACCCCGGTGTGGCTCTACTACGACGGGGAAAAGGGGGAGTGGTTCCACCTGATGGTCTCCTCCCCGGCCGAGCTTGGGGCGGTGGACACCAAGAACCTGCCCGGCTGGCGCAAAGGATGGGGCGGGCAGGCCGGGGAGGAGAAAGAGGAGCAAACAGAGAAGCGTGAAGCCGATGGGGAGTAGGTGCCCCAGGCCAGCCCGGGGAGACTAGAATCCTCCCCTAGGTGGATCCTCGCGGTCTAGTATCGGTTTGGGAAGAGAGCTCCTCCCGCTTCCCCTACCGGGTGGCGGCTCGCCAGTGCGACCGTCAGCACAACTTCCGCCACTTCACCTACCGGGAGCTGATTACCGCCTCCCGCCGGCTGGCGGCCGCTCTCAGGGAAGCGGGGGCAAGGCCGGGCGACCACATCGCTTTGCTCTGTCGGGAGAGCCCCGAGTGGGCGGTGGCCGCCATCGCCGTTTTCTATTTGGGAGGGGTGCTGGTCCCTCTGGGGACCAGCCTCACCCCGGAGGAGATCCGCTTCATCCTCCACCACTCCGAGGCAAGCTTCCTCATCGTTGACCATGCCCTGGGAAGTAGGCTGGAACCCCTCCGGGGTGACCTTCCCCATCTTGTCCAGCTTTGGGTGGGGGAGGAGCCTGCCACCCCCCTGCCCGAGCCTGCCCGGATTAGTTTCCATCCCCTGGCTGAAAAGCAGGAGGAGATGCCGGACATCTCCCCCCCGCCGGTGGAGCACGACACCCTGGCCCTCATCGTCTACACCTCGGGAACCACCGCCGACCCCAAAGGGGTGATGCTCTCCCACCACAACGTGCTCTCCAATGCGGAGGCCAGCCTCAAGGTCTTCAACCTCTACGCCGGAAGGGAGCGCTACCTGAGCGTCTTGCCTCTCTCCCACATGCTTGAGTTCACCGCCGGTCTTGTCTGCATGATGAAGATCGGTGCCACCATCACCTACGCCCATTCCCTGGCTCCAAGGGAACTGATGTTTCTGCTAAGGGAGTCACGCCCCACCATGATCGTCGGGGTTCCCCTTCTCTTTCGCAAGCTCAAGAAGGGGATTGAGGACAAGCTTTCTGCCCTTCCCATGCCCATCAGGCGCCTCTTTATCAGAAGTGACCTGAGCCTCACTCCCCTGGCCAGGCTCATGGTGCGAAGGCGGCTCGGCGGTGCCCTGAAGCTCATCATCACCGGCGGGGCGGCCATTGAGCCCGAGGTGCTCCACTTCTACCAGCGACTGGGGATCGTCCCCTTGCAGGGCTATGGCCTCACCGAGACCAGCCCAGTGGCTACCGTCACCCGGATTGAGGACCCCCGCATCGGTTCCATCGGCAAGGCCATTCCCGGGGTTGAGGTAAAGCTTGCCAACCTGGACGAGCACGGGGTGGGGGAGATCATCATCCGCGGGCCCAACGTGATGCTGGGCTATTACCGCAACCCGGAGGCCACCGCCGAGGCCATCCGTGAGGGTTGGTTCTACTCCGGTGACCTGGCCACGGTGGACGAGGACGGCTTCTTCTACTTCAAGGGCAGGGCCAAGAACCTGATCGTCACCCCGGGGGGAGAAAACATCTTTCCCGAGGAGGTGGAACACCGCCTGGAGCTTTCTCCCCTTTTTGCCGAGGTGGCAGTATTTGGCTTTAAGCCCGAGGGGGAGACCGAGGCCCTGCTCTCGGCCCTGATCGTTCCCGACCGGGAAAAGATCGCCGCTCATCTAGGTCGCTCCGACCCCCAGGCGGTAACCGATAGCGAGCTTAATGAGGTGGTGAGGGAGGAACTTCGCCGCTGCCAGCGCGACCTTGCCGCCTACAAGCACATCAAGCTCTGGCGCCTCTACGACGGTGAGCTTCCCCGCACCCCCACTAGAAAGGTTAAGCCCCGCGAGTGCCAGAAGATACTGGCCCGCATCCTGGCCGAGGAGGCGGTGGGGAAGTCGGCCAGGGCCTAGTCTGGGGAGGGTGCCTGCTCTTCCTTTACGGGTCCCTCCTCAACCGGCAGGCCCAGCTCCAGCCAGCCCGGTTGGTACTCCTCACCGGGGAGGGGGAGGCCATCGGTAAGTCGGGCGAGGAATTCCACCGTCCTTGGTCCGCTGCGAGGGGGATAGTCCCCCGGCTGCCAGCCCTCCATTCCGCCGGCGATGAGATAGACCGGTCGGTAGCCGTTGCCCAGAAGCAGGGTCGCCGCCTGCAGGCCATAGGGGGTGGAGTCTGCCACCACAAAGAAGATGTGGCCCCGTTTCTTCTTCAGCTTGGATAGCTTGGGGTTGGCCCGGATCTCGTTGAGGAAGTTTCGGTTAAAGGTTATCCTTCCCTCTCCGTTCTTGGCGTAGAGGGGGATGTTTAGCGAGTCGGGGATGCGTGGACCCTGGGAGTACTTTTCCGGGTCGCGCACGTCAATCACGATGCGCTCCTCCCGCGGGGTCTCAATCATCAGTACCAGGGCTTGGAGGGGGGTGAGCACGTGCACCTTGGTGTGGTTTTTGAACTCCGGAACCCTCACCCCGGCAAGTTTTTCTGGCTCAACCTTCTGAGCGAGCTGATCGCCGGGTGCTGGGTTGAGACCGGGGATGGGGCTTGGCTCCACTACCGAGGTGGGATTAGCCTGGTTTGTCTGCTCTGCTTTGTCCTCTTGATTGGGCTTGTTGTAGAGAAACCAAATGAGAAACAGGGTGTAGCCGATGAAGAGATAGAACATGAAGCGTGAGCAGCCGGGGGGCTGCTGGACCTGGGCAGGAGCTGAACGCTCGGCCGGGGAGGGGGATTCGCTCTTGCGGGGACCAAGGTCAATCTTCTTGGTGCCGGGCTGGGGCTCTTGCTCACTCACTGGGCGGCGGATTATAGGTAATCCTGGTTGGTCTTGGACCGATAAAACATCATCGCAGCCCCCTGCGTCTATTCTGTGGTGGACCAGCCACCGCTGTTAGACTAGGGCCCTCAGGATGGCAAGAGAGTTTAGAGTTGTGCTTTGGGTGCTGCCTGTTCTACTTCTCACCCCGTGGGCCGTCTCTTCCTGCCAGGGGCAGGGGCCCACCGGCGGCGAGCCAGCCGCCCCCGCCCGGGTTCACACCCAGTCGGAGCGGGCCGCCCGCCTGAAGCAGGAGCAGGGTCCAAAGGAGTTTGTTCGCACCGTCTCGCCAGAGCTAGGGGCAACTCTTCGCTTTGATCAGGTTGAGGTGGTCATCCCTCCCCGGGCGGTGCGGGAAGCGGTCTCCATGACGCTGGGCTTTCCCCGCGAGGTCCCCTCTGGGGTGCTGGGCGATCGGGCCTGGGAGCTTTCTCCCCGGCTTACCTTTGACAAGCCGGTGCGCATAACCCTGCCCCTTCCCACCGATCTCATCCGCGAGAGGGGACTTGAGCTTGAGCGGGTGAAGGTGGCCCGGGAGGTGGGGGGAGTGTGGTTTTCCCTCCCCACCGAGATAAGCCCCGCTGGCACCACCGCCAGCGCCCTCACCGAGCGAAGCGGCATCTTTGCCCTGGTCTACGAGCCACCAAGTAGAAAGGAAATTAACGAACCTCCCAAGGCGGAGGTCACCCTCCATCCCCCCACCGAGGCCACTTCGGGAGAGGAGGGTCGCATCATGGTGGCCTTTGACGCCATGGGCTCCCTTGATCCCGACGGCCACATCGTCCGCTTTGCCTGGGACTTTGACGGCGATGGGCTGTTTGACGAGGTGACCAGCTCCCCCGAGCGGGTTGCCTTCTACTACACCCGAGACGGCAGCTACACCGCCCTGCTCAAGGTGGAGGACAACCATAGTCCGCCGGGCTACGACCTTGCCCCGGTGAGCTTTGAGATAAACGGCACCGGCAACCAGGGAGGCCCCCTGAGCCTAAGAGTGGTAGCACTCCCCACCCGCGGACCCTCTCCCCTCAAGGTTGCTTTCCTGACTACGGTTACCGGCGGGACCATGCCCTACGAGTTCCAATGGGAGTTCGGCGACGGCACCCGCAGCGAGCTGGCCTCCCCGGTCCATACCTACGGCGAGCCGGGGAGCTATCAGGTCAGGCTCACCGTGACCGACGCGGCGGGCCTGACCAAGAGCGCCAAGCTGGGGGTGAAGGTCACCCGCCCCGGCCTTCCCTTCCCTTCCACCGATCTTCTCTCCCTGACGCTTACCCCCCGCGAGGCGGTGGGTAATCCCGGCATGAGGGTTGGCTTTTCCCTCCGTTTGAAGGAGCAGCTTGAACCGGGTGTCAGGGCAGCGGTAACCTACCGCTTTGGGGACGAGCTTGACTTTGCCACCCCGCCGGAGATTGGCCGCCTGCCCCTCTCTGTCTCCCACACCTACCGTGAGGCGGGGGCCTACCTCTTCACTGCCATCGTTACCGACGAGCTGGGCAGGGTGGGGACGGCAAGCTCTCTGGTGAGGGTGAGGGCGGCAAGTGAGCCGCGCGCCTGGGAGTTTGTCCAGCCGGAGGGTGAAGAAACGGGTGAGCTGCCAAGCTACATCCCCCCTATAAGGATCAAGTTTGACCCCAGGGGCCCGGGCCTTACCTACGCCTTCCAGGCAGAGGGGCTGCCCAAGGAAGCCGAGGTGGTCTGGGAGTTTGGCGACGGCACCGAGTCCCCCGAGCCCGCCCCAGTCCACACCTACACCGACCCCGGCACCTACCGAGTTGGGCTGGAGGTTTCCTATCGGGGCAGGGTCTACCGCTACTTCAAGACCCTCCCCGTCGCTGAGGGCCTTGCGGTGGCGGTGGACTTCCCGCAAAGCTTTGGCGGGGTAGCCCCACTTCAGCTTGGCTTTACTGCCACGGTGGTCAACGCTACCCTTCCCCTGGAGTATGAGTGGGACTTCGGTGACGGCTCCAAGAGCGACCTTCCCTCTCCCATCCACACCTTTGAGCAGCCGGGCACCTACGAGGTGAAGGTCAGGGTGGTTGATGCCACCGGCAAGGGAGCCACCAGTGAGCCGGTGAAGGTGATGGTGGTGGAAGGGGGCAAGGTCTTTACCGACCCGGTTGCCTTCCCCCTCAGGGGTGAGGAGCTTGCGGGCAAACCCACCCCGCCCGTCTGGGTGCGGATTACCGACGCCGACCAGAACCCCATCCTGGACCTCCCCTTGGGCAGCGAGGATGGTGAGGTGAGAAATCTAGTGCTCTCTCCCGACGGCTCCATGCTGGCCTATCGGGTTGCGCACCGGCTGGCAGTAAGGAGCCTAAGAAGTGGAAAGTTGGTGCTGGAATACGAGGCGGCCGGGGTGGTTCCCGAGCTGGTGGCCTTGGCTGAGGGGGCGGAGCTCATGGGAGTGAATCTGGCCGGCCAGGGAGTGCTGGTTAGCTCTACTGGCTGCGAGGTGGAGCTTCCCCCCGGCAGCCGGCTGGCCGACCTCTCGCGATCCGGTGAGCGGGTGCTGGTAATTGACCCGGAGGGAAAGCTTCACCTGGGTGAGGTGGAACTTAGCGATGAGTGTCGCGGTAGCTCGGCTGGCCAGGGAAGCCCGCAGGGGAAGAAGGTGAGCAGGATCGCTAAATGGGAGGAGCTTCCCTCGCCAGTGGCCATTGAGGAGGCGATCTTCTCCGGCGATGCCCTCTCCGCCTATGCCATCACCCGCCGCCAGGAGGTGATCTACTTTGACCTGCGGGAGGGGGCTGACCGTGCTCCCACCGTGATCGGACAGGACGAGCTCACCAAGTCTTCCCTGAGCAGCGATTATGCCGGAACCAGACTGGCCTGGATAGCCAGTGGTGTGGAAGGGGCAAGACCGGTGGTGGCGGTTCGCCAGCCTGATGGCACCTTCAAGGTGGAAGATCTATACCTAACCAGGGGAATACTGGCCGAGAAGGTCAGGGTCAACTCGTCGGGCACCTCCCTCTACTACTGGGGCACTAAGGGACTTCCCCGTCGCATCCCCACCGCCGAGGAGGCGGTGAGAGAACGCCAGGCGGTGCCCCCGCGGGAGGTCTTCCCCCTTGCCCAGCAGGGTGGGGCGGAGCCAGCCGAAACGGCAGAAGGGGAGGAGCTGGCAGGTGCCCCGGCCATCTACCGCCTGGATCTCACCGACCTTGACCGTATGCCCACCCTGGTGGCCCGGGCCTGGCAGGACTTTGCAGTGGCCGAGGTGGGGCGGCGCTAGATTCCATGGCGGCGGGCGGTAGGGTGCTCCTTCTTCGTCCCTCTCCAGCCCTGGCGGGAGATATCCTCATCGCCGCACTGGTGGACGCCTTGCCCGAGCTGGCCGAGCCTCTGCTCGGGGAGGCAAGCCGCATCTTTTCCGAGCTAAGCCTCAGCTTTGAGACCGCCACTTCTCATCACATCAGGGGAACTAGGCTCTTTATCCACGACCGGCAGGGCAGGGTGGTGGGCGCCCACCCCAGTGAGGAGGCAGAAAAGAGCCCCCTGGATCGGAAGATCAGGACCTACGGAGAACTGACCGAATTCATTCGTTCCGCCGGCCTCTCCCCACGGGTTGAGCAGGTGGCACTCAGGGGAGCGGAGCTCCTTGCCCGGGCAGAGGCCGAGGTCCACGGCAAGGCAGGGCCGGAGGAGATCCACTTCCACGAGCTTGCTGCCCTGGACACCGCCCTGGACCTGATCCTTTTCCCCCTGGCGCTGGAGCTTGCCGGCATTGAGCGGGTCTTCTCATCAGCCCTGACCATGCCCCAGGGGGAGCTTGCCATGGCCCACGGTCCCATGCCTCTCCCAGCCCCCGCCACCGCAAGGATCCTTAGCCGAATCGGTGCCCAGGTCAGGGGGGGAGAGATTGAGTTTGAGTCGGTTACCCCCACCGGCGCCGCCCTGCTTGGAGCGGTGGGGGCTGAGTTTGATTCCTCCCCGGCCCTCTCCCTTGAGGCGGTGGGCTTTGGCCTGGGCCATCTTGATCCGGGCAGGCCAAACCTGCTTATGGCCATGGTGGGGACTGCCGCTGGTGAGCTTTCCGCTAGGGGACTGATCAGGGATCAGGTAGGTCTAGTGGAGACGGTCATTGATGATCTTTCCCCGGAGGATCTGCCGCCGGTGGTGGAGGAGCTCTACCGGGCCGGTGCCCTGGAGGTCTACTGGACAGCGGCCAGCGTGGCGGGAGGGAGGCCGGGCATCGCCCTGAGCCTGATTGTCCCGCCCGACCGGCTGGAGCCCCTGGCCAAGCTGGTCCTTACCCTCACCCCGACCCTGGGGGTGAGGGTGGAGCTTAAGGAGCGACTTACCCTCCCCCGTGAGACGGTGGAAGTGGAGGTGGAGGGCTGCCCGGTAAAGGTGAAGGTGGCAAAGCTTGGTGATGAGCTGTTCAAGGCCAAGCCTGAGCATCGTGACCTGGTTGAGCTTTCCAAAAGACTCTCTCTCCCTCTCCATCAGGTTCGCCGGCTGGTGATGGAGGCGCTAAGAAATCTCCCCGGCTAGACGATAAACCTGGCTGAGGGATGCCCACAGTCGCCCCACCAATTCGCATCCTCTCACCCCACCAGGGAAAGGCCGCCTCCCCCGGCCGGGCGAGGGATAAGGCCGCCAGCCCATCGGGCCCCAGTCCGGCCAACCTCTCCCGTGGGGGGGGCGGCTCTTTCCTGGCCCACCTCACCTCCTCCCTGGCCAGCGCCGCCCGCGAAGAGGCGGCCTACCAGAGCCTCAGGCGCTATCGGGGGATGCTTGCTGAGCTGGGGGTGGATGAGAAGAAGCTTCGCCAGGCGGCTGAGCAGTTTGAGGCCTTCATGCTGGGGATGCTCCTTCGCCAGATGTACCGGGCGGTGCCCAAGGCGGGCCTCTTTGGGCAGAGTTTTGCCCACCAGCTCTTTATGGAGATGTTCCTTGACCAGGTGGGGGAAAAGCTTGCCGCTGCCGGTGGAGTTGGGGTGGGGGACCTGGTGGTGGAGGGGGTGGTGAGAAAGCTTGCCTCAACCAGGAGGGAGAGCAGTACTTCTGGATCGGCCGTTTCACCGAAGCAGGAGTTCACTTCCCCCGCTAGGAAGCTGAGCTTTGACCAGCTTTCGGTGGAGGCGGTGCTGGAAGAGGAGCGCGGTGATCCAGACCGGCATCTTTCCCGCCTGGGCCGTAGGTATAATCTTTCCGAGGTAAAGCACTCGCCCCCGAGTGCCGATATAGGTAGCGGCGAGAACCCGCCGGCAAGAAGCAGGTGAGTGATGCGGATACCGGAGCTGAGCAGTCTTTTTAGCCTGGCCGGGGTGGAGGCCAAGCGCTATCCATCCCGTCTGGCGCGGGAAGTTGCCCGGGAGGTGCGGGCAACCGACCGGGTGGAGCTCTCCACCAGCCAGACCGAGGTCAGGCGGAAGCTTGCGCAGGTACTCGCCGAGGCTAAGAGCTCCAAGTTGCTCGCCCACCTCAGGGCGGAGATGGAGCGAGAGCTTTCGGTAGATGCCGAGCGGCTCGCCGAGCAGATGCTCAACTCGGGGGTGTTTGATGACCTCATCCGCGGCAGGTAGGGACTACCAAGCACGCCTCCTGGAGGCCCTGGACCGGGAGTGTGAGATCTTTGCCGCCCTCATCTCGGTGATGGAGGAGAAGCGGCGGGCGCTGGTGGAGGTGGACCTTGAGCCCCTGGAGGAGATATGTTCCCGGGAGGAGGAGCTGGTGGGGCGGTTGGAGGAGGCCGACCGGGAGCGCCACCAGGCCTACCTAGAGGCGGCTCCCCGACTTGCCCCTGAGCTGATGGAACCCTCTTTGCCCGAGCTGGTTGAGACGCTGGCGGAGAAAAGACCCGAGCTGGCCGAGGAGCTCTCTCGGCGCCACGCCCGCCTGCAGGAGCTGCTGGTGAGGGTGGGGGAGCTCAACTTTGACAATCTGGTCCTCACCCAGAACCTTCTCCGCTACACCCGCCACCTGCTTGACCTGGTGGCCTCCGGAGGCGTACTGCCCAACTATTCCCCCGAGGGGAAGGTGAACCCTGCCCAAGGAGAGCCCCGCTCTCTGCTGGAGCGGCGGGCCTAGTTCTGACTGGAGGGGCTTTGCTGTGGTTGACCTCAGGGTAGGTTTGGAGACTGCCCGCCGGGCGCTGCTCAGCGCCCAGGTTGCACTGGACACGGTCAGCCACAACATCGCCAATGCTAACAAGGAAGGCTATAAGCGTCAGCGTGTTGAACTTGCTACGTTAGAGCCGATCAGGATCTCAACACTGGCCGGGCCTGGGTTTGTTGGCATTGGAGCCGATGTTGACCGAATAATTCGGCTACGAGACGCCTTCTTAGAGCAAGGACTCTTGACCGAGACGGGGGTAAGGGGAAGCTTATCAGCCATGGATGAAGTGCTCTCCCGTCTTGAGGCCCTCTTCGGTGAGCCGGGTGAGGGGGGACTTCGCGCCAGGCTGGAGGAGTTTTTCAACGCCTGGGAGGAGCTTTCCAACAATCCGGAATCCTTCACCCTGCGATCCAACCTGAGGGAGGTGGCCCAGAATCTCATCTCGGCGGTGGATCGGATCAAGCGGGGGCTGGATGACGAGATCCGCAACCTCAACCGCCTGATGGAGATCAAGGTGGAGCAGGTAAACAACCTGGCCCAGCAGATCGCTGAGATCAACATTCGGCTTAGTACCAGGGAAGGGGGACAGGGGGAGGCAAACGACCTGCGTGATGAGAGTGAGCGGCTGGCGGCAAAGCTTGCCCAGCTGGTAAACATCAACACCCAGCGGGAGGCAGACGGGACCCTTACCGTCCAGATCGGCAGTTTCAATCTGGTGGAGAAGGGACAGGTAAACCGCATCAGAATGGAACTCAAATTTGATGATCCCCTCCACCGGCAGCTTGAGTTTGAGACCGGCACTCCCCTTCGTCTGCTGAGCGGGGAGCTCAAGGGGCTGGTGGATGTGCGCGACCAGGTGGTTCCCGACCTAAAGCTCAAGGTTAACCGGTTGGTCAGCGTGCTGGTAAACAGCGTCAATCGGCTCCACGAGGAGCAGTTCGGACTGGATGGCACCTCGGGCCGACCCTTCTTTGAGCAGATCAAAACCGGCGAGATCCGCGGTGGGGTTCCCCTGCCTGCCGATCTTACCCTGGACACCACCCTGGACGAGCTTGGCATCACTCCGGGCGACTTCTTCGTCGGCCAGGCGAGGGTGATCATTGATCCTTCCGAGGTCCGCCCCGGTACCGCCATCACCCTGCGAGAGCTGTTTGATCGCATAACCCAGGCGGACCCCACCCTGCGGGTAAGACTGATACCTCCTCCCCCGAGTGGGCTGCCGAGCATCGTGATTGAGCAGTTCAATCCCCCCACCGCTGATCAGGAAATAGATCTTGCCCGGGGGACCTCCAACGTGCTGGATGTGTTGGGGCTTGATCCAGACGCTGAGGTGCGCACCGCCGGCACTGCCCAATTTAGCGACGCCATGTCAAGCTTTGACCTTTCCTTTCCCATCAAGGACAGCTTGGATGCCATTGCAGCGGCAGCTCCGGCGGAGGATGGTGGGTTTACCGGACCGGGCGACAACCGGGGGGCGCTAAATATTGCTGCCCTCAAGTCGGCTACCGGTTTGATTGAAGGCGAGGGGCTGTTTGAGTTCTACAACTCCTTCATCTCCGGGCTTGGGGTGCTTGCCCAGCAGAACCGTAGAAGCCTCAGTGCCCAGGACCTGGTGATCAAGCAGCTTAAAGAGCGGATTGAGAGCGTAAGCGGCGTAAACATTGATGAGGAGGCCATCCAGATGCTGCGCTATCAGCGCAGCTTCCAGGCCGCCAGCCGGATGGTCACCGCCATTGATGAGGCGTTGGACACCATCATCAACCGGATGGGACTGGTGGGCAGATAGGGATGAGCTGAGATGGTGAGGATCACCCAAAACCTGCTCAGCGACAACTTCCTCCTCAATGTCCGGCTGATCAACCAACGGCTGGCCAGGCTTCTAGATCAGACCTCTACTGGGCTCAAGTTTCGCAAGCCCTCCGACGACCCGGCCGGGGTGGCAACCAGCATGGTGCTCTCCCGCGAGATCGCCTTCCTGGACCAGTTTGAGCGCAACATCAACGACGGCAAAAACCAGCTCAGCTTCCTAGAGAGCAATCTCTCCAACCTAAACAACCTGGTTCAGCGGGCCAGGGAGCTGGCGGTGCAAGGGGCAAGCGACACCCTGAGCGACGCTGACCGGCGTGCCCTGAGCCTAGAGATAGATCAGATCCTGGAGCAGGTGGCGGTGCTCTCCAACGACCAGTTTGCTGGTCGCTATGCCTATGGGGGCTTTAGGACCCTGACCGAGCCCTTCACCATCAACCGGGACACGGCAGACGGCAAGATCTCCAGCCTCTTCTACCGGGGGGACATGGGGGAGATTATGCGGCGGGTAAGCCAGGGGAGCCTCCTGGATGTGAACCTTACTGGTAAGGAGGTTTTCCTGGGCACCACGTATACCCTGACCGGCCGGGAAGTGGCCACCGATAAGGAGCTTGGCTACCTGGGTACGGTGGAGATCAACGGGGTGGCGATAAACGTTGACCCGTCCGACCGACTGAGCGACATCCGGGACAAGATCAACCGGGCAGGTGCTGGAGTCTTTGCCTCCATCACCGAGACGGGCAGGCTGGTTTTGGAATCACTGGACTCAAGTCGTGAAATTGAGCTTCGTGACCTAACCGGAACGGTACTGGATGACCTGGAGCTCATCCCCCGGGGGGCCTTCAACATCGCGGTGACCCCACCGGCCCTGCCCCTGGTTGACTCGACTGGAGCCATCAAGACGGGAAGCCCAGTTACCGTTCCCCTCACCATTGACGCCACCAACGACCGGCTGGTGATCCAGCTTTCCGGGCCGGCCAACGACGGCATCTCTGAGGCCAAGAGCCTAATCCTTACCCACGGTACCTACGCCACGGTGGCGGATCTGGTGGCAGAGATACAGGCCAGGGCGGACGCCGCCTTCGGCGAGGGGAAGCTGGTGGTGCGGGAGAATGCGGGCGCCATTGAGCTGGAGACGGGGGCCACCGGCTCGGCGGTGCTCCCCATCCACCTGGTGGTGGGCGGGCAGGACGACCTGGGGGCGGCTGACACCGCCTCAGTGGATCTGGGACTAACGGTGGCGGGGGGGCCGGAGCAGGCCGATGTGGGGGGAACCGACGGCAACGACAAGTTCACCATTGACCTGGGCCCCAGCGCCACCCTGGAGGGAAACGATCCCCTTCCCCAGATCATTGACATAGATGCCAGCCTGGTGGGCTCCACCGACGATCTGGTGGCAAACATCAACGACAAGATCCGCCAGATCCCCGAGCTGGTGGGGCAGGTAAGGGCGGTCAACTTCAATGGCCGGCTGATGATTGAGACGATAAAGACCGGCGAGGAGGTCAAGGCCGACGACCTGGTACTGGCTGACGAGACCCCAGGAACCCTTGCCGCCCTGGGAATCCTTACCACCCAAACGCCGCCCCAGGTGGTGGGGACCCTCACCTTCCCGCCCGGCACCACCGTCACCGCCACCAACAACGAGTTTTCCATAGACATCGGCGCGCGCATCTCCAAGGACGGCACCAACCCGCCCCCCCAGACCATCGCCATCACCCCCGGCACCTACACCACCATCGCCAGCATCGTGGCGGAGATCAATGCGCGCATCGCCGAAAACCCCATCCTCTTTGGTCAGGTGGAGGCGGTGGCGGGGCCCTCAAACGAGATAATCATCCGCGCCACCCGCCAGGGTAGCCGCTACCAGGAGGATCAGCTCACCCTGGCCGATGTGGAACCGGGCACCCTGGCCAACCTGGGGCTGGACCAGCCCACCGACCCGGGTGGGGGAACCTCGCCGGGGATTGGTCGGGTAAAGCAGCCTGACAACCTGATCAAGACTCTGATTGACCTGCGCGACGACCTGAGGAACTCGGCGGGGCCGGACACCCGATTGGTGGATGCAGCTGGGCCCGATGGAACACCGCTGAATATCTTCCCCGAGGATGTGCTCACCCTGGAAGCGGCGGGCAACACCCGCACCATCGTGCTCAGCTCCTTCTTTACCCTGAAGGACCTGGCCCGGGAGCTGGAGGACCTGATCGGCCTGGGGGTGAAGGTGGAGGTCACCGCCGACGGGGCGATCCGCATCCGCAACCCCCAGGGGGCGACGGTGCCCAATATCCGGGTCAGCCTTACCAACCGCTTTGGGCAGCCCAACCAGGCCTTCAACCAGATGTTTGACGGCACCATCAACGGCGACCTGCTCCCCGGCCAGACCCGCACCTCGGAGATGTTTACCGACCCGGAGCGCTTCAAGGAGATCGGCACCACCCGCCTAAGGCAGCTCAGTCGCCGGCTGGAGGAGGTGGTCAACTTCCGCTCCATCGTCGGCTCGCGGGACAATCGGGCAGAGGCAGCCCTGACCCAGCTTGACACCTTCCGGCTTCGGCTCAGGGAGGTGAAGCTCAACAACGATTCGGTGGACATGGCAGAGACTATCACCGAGCTTAAGGAGGTGGAAAACATCCTCCGCGCCACCCTGGCAGTGGGAGCACGCATCATCCAGCCCAGCCTGCTTGACTTCCTGCGCTAACCGGGGGGCAAAGTAGGCGATAGTGCTGCCGATAACTTGATGATGAGGCAGGCAAAGTGAGAATACCGGGGCAGTCAGTTGCTGGTGCACTCGGACTTGTGGAGGGGCTAAATGGCCGCTTCTCACCCCTTTATGCTGACCGTGCTCCCCGTCGCCCCACCATCCGGCTGGACATGACCACCCAGCGGGCCGAGATGGGCTATCTGAAGCCAGTTGCCCTGGCGAGGGATTTTGGTGAACTATCCCGCCAGCGGGGTCTGGAAGGGATTGGCCGTACCGCTGAGGAGGGGGACTTTCTCTCCCGCATTGAGGACTATGGGGATGCCCGGGAGAGAGTCGCTCAGCTCGGCCTTCGCATCTATCAGCTAATTGAGCGGGAGTTCAATGTGGGGCTTATGCCGAGGAGTCGGGTGCGGGCGGAGTTTCCCCTCCGCGGGCCGATGGAGATCGTGGTCTAGGAGGTGTGGGTGAAGCAGTTTGAGAGCCAGCGGCTGGGCCTGATTGAGTTCCGGGAGGAGGATGTGATCACCTTCCCCCACGGACTGATCGGCTTTGCCAGCCTAAACCGCTTCGTGCTGGTGAGTGACCCCCGCCTCACCCCCTTCCTCTGGCTCCAGTCACTGGATGACCCGGCGGTCTGCTTTCTGGTGGTCAACCCCTTCCTCATCTTTCCCGACTACGAGATTGATACTGAGCTAGACCCCGCCCTGAGAAATGAGATCGGGGCGGTGGAGGAGCTTGAGGTGCTGACCATCGTCACGGTGGCGGAGGAGTTTTCCGACAGCACGGTAAACCTGCTGGGGCCGCTGATTATCAACCGCAAGCGGCGGCTGGGTTTTCAGATTGCCCTTACCGACTCAAACTATTGCACCCGCCACCCCCTGTTTAGCCAGGCTAGCCCAGAAGGCTCCCGCCAGGCGGTATAGCTTCGTCCTAGCCCGCACTCCCCAGCGCAGGACGCCGGACGGGGCGGCGGACGTCCAGGTGGCGGAAGCCCAGCCAGAAGATGGCAATGCCCAGGGGATAGAGCAGGGCGGTAGCCAGGAAGGGAGCCACGTAGTTGAAGGCCTCAATGGTGTAGCCCCAGAGGGTGGCGGTCTCATAGCCCGCCCGGCCGATCTCCTCAATCAGCCAGCCCCCCACCACGACACCCAGGGAGCGCCCCAGGGGAAAGAGGGCGGTCTGGAAGGAGACCACGTTTATCCGCTGGTGCTCGGGGAAGGTGGTCATGAGGAAGTTGGAGGTGACCGGGTGGACCATGTTCATCAGGCTGTCGCGGAGGACAAAGCTGGCTCCCACGATCCACAGCTGGTGGGGAAGGGCGATGCCAAAGATAAAGGGAACCGAGAGGGCCTGGCAGAAGGCCACCGTCCCCACCAGTCCCAGACGCCTGACCAGGGGTGGGGTGGCCAAGGTGGAGAGGCCCATCACCAGGGTGGATAGGCCGCGGATGAAGCCGATGGCCGTCTCTCCCGCCAGCAGGCGGATCTTGAGGAAGAGGGGGAAGAAGGGGATCATGAAGCCACTGCCCAGCCCTACGGTCAGGTCATAGACGGCGAGCACCCAGATGCGCCGGTCCCGGAAGAGTTCGCCCAGGTTTTTTCGGAACACTCCCCTCACGTAGGGAGAAGGGGTGCCCTTGGTGTCGGGCAGGCGGGCCAGGAGGTAGATGGCGTAGAGGTTGGTGGCGGTAAAGGCAAGCAGGCTTACGGTGTAGGAGCTTAGGGAACCCATGCCGGCGAAGCGGATAAGGCCCTCGGCCAGGGCGCCCGAGGCCATGGCCCCTACCACGAAGCCGCCAATCCTCACCGAATTGGTGAGGGGAAAGAGGTAGTCCCGCTCCTCCTCCCGGCTGGCATAGTCGGCGATGAAGGGGTCAACGTTGATGCTTAGGGCGGTGTGGGCCATGCCGGCTACTGCCGAGGAGATGATCAGCAGCCAGGGACCAAACAGGGGAGTCCCCGCCGCCAGCACCAGGGTCACGATGGAGACGAGCAGGACAACGCTGGCGGCAAGCATCACCGGTTTCCTGCCTAGGCGGCGACAGAGCCAGGCGGCGGGGAAGGAGAATACCCCGCCGGCAAAGAGGAAGCCACCGATGACCAGGCCGATTACCGCTTCGTCCCTCCCCCCCTGCTTGATGAGCAGGGCCTCCAGGGTCATCAGCGCCCCCTGGGTGAGGGACCAGAGGCCGATGATGGCAATCAGTCCCTTGAGGGCGGGGTGGGCCCGAGTGAGTTGAATTGCGTAGGTTTTCATCTGCCAGCCTGGTTGGGTCGTATTTGGTTACCCAGAAGGTAAGGATATATCTACCGGAACCTAGCCCTCCTCCTTTTCCTCAGGTTGGGGAATGAACTTGGCCCGGGGGAAGAGGGCGCGAATCAGCGCGGCCTCGGCGGGGTGGCCCCGCTTGAGGTAAATACGCCGGTCAAGGTCAAAGATAACCTCTCCTTCGGCCTCGGCCTCCTTCAGCCTCCCCTGCTGGGGCTGGAAGCGGTAGGCCCTGCCGCCGGCGAGGAAGCGGATCTCATCCCAGGGAAGCTCCTTCGGGGCATGGCGGGAGAGGAGCTCCTCCATGAGGGAAAGCCTTTCCTCAGGGGTTAGCTCCCGGAAGGGGGGCCCCCCCAAGCGGTCGGTAAGGTCTTCGGCTGGGATCCCGCCAAAGATGCGGTTTGAGGGCACCTCCCGGGTGACCACCGCACCGGCCAGGATGAGGGCCCGCTCTCCCACCCCGGCGGCAACCTGTGCCCCCACTCCGATCCAGGCGTCGTCGTCCACCGTGAGGGGCCACTTCTTATCAAAGCGGCAGCCGGCAATGAGGTCTCCACCGGTGAAGTGGGTCCACAGGGAGGCGGCGGTGGAGATGACCACGTTGTTGCCGATTATTAGCTGGTCGGTGCAGTTGAGCACCACCTGCTCGCCGATCCAGGTGTTGTGGCCAATCTTTGTTCCCTGGTAGCCGTAGATGGTGGTTCCCCGGTGGATACGTACGTGGTCGCCGATTAAAAGCTTGCGGCAGCGCACCCTTACCCCATGGTCAATGAAGCTGTAGTCCCCCACCACCAGCTCTTCCAGGGGGCCATCTATGCCAGCCAGATCTGCCCCTTCATCTATGTGGGCGGTGGGGGAGATGGCCGCTTCCTCTGCCGCGATGCGGGGGGGCACCATGCCCCTATGCTAGCCGAGAGCTGTCAAGGGGGTAGTGGCCCTACTTGGAAGCGGCTTCCAGGGAGATGTAGAGCTCCACCTGGTTCCCTATCCCTCCCATCATGTAGGTCATACCGAAGTCGCTGCGGCGGATGGTAAGCACACCGAAGAAGCCCACTCGCTTGGCGCCCGAGGGGTCCTGGGCCTCGCCCAGCTTTTCCACCTCCAGGGAGACCTCCTTGGTTATTCCCCTCAGGGTCAAGTTTCCGGTGACTTTTAGGTGCTTGCCTTCACTTCCCGCCACCTCCTCAACTTTGGTGCTCTCAAAGGTGATGGTGGGGTACTTTTCCACCAGGAAGAAGTCCTTTCCCCGCAGGTGGCTGTCGCGGGCCTGATTGCCGGTGTCAATGGAGGCGGCCTCCACCACCACTCTGACTGAGCTGCTGGCGGGGTTTTTGGGGTCGTAGACGATCTTGCCTGAGAATTTGTTGAAGCGGCCGAAGCTCCAGCTAATGCCCAGGTGCTTGACCCGGAAGGTGATATAGGAGTGGACCGGGTCCACCCGGTAGTCGCGGGGAGCGGCCAGGACGGGAGAGGTGGTAGAGAGCACCATCCCCACTGCCAGGGCCAGCCACCAGGGGTGGTGGAGCCAGAGGGCTTTCTTTCTCACCATTGCAGTTTTCCCTCCCTTCGGTTCCTCGCTAGGGATAGAGACTTGCCGACTGGCCTTTCTGTTCTAGGGGGGAGGGCCAGCCCAGGCAAGGCTATCATTCCCGCAGTGTGTGCGGACGGTTTGCCCTGATCCTCGGCCGGGAGGAGATCGCTGCCCACTTTGAATTGAGCGAACTTCCCGGACTGGTGGAACCCCGCTACAACATCTCGCCGGGGCAGGAGATCCTCACCGTGGTGGAGGACGAGGGGGGGGAGCGGGTGGGCAGGTTCATGCGCTGGGGGCTGGTGCCAAGCTGGGCCAGGGAGCTTTCCAGCGGCTACCGGATGATCAACGCACGGGCAGAAAGCCTCACCGAGCGCCCCGCCTTCCGAGGACCCCTCCGTCGTCAGCGCTGCATCATTCCAGCAACCGGCTTCTACGAGTGGAAGCAGACGGGGGCAGACAAAAAGCCCTACTTCATCCGCTCCCCGGAGGACGAGCCGCTGGCTCTGGCCGGGCTGTGGGAGCGGTGGTGGCCGCCGGAGGTGGAGGACCGAAGCGAGGTGGAGCCCCTCTACTCCTGCACCATCATCACCGTACCGGCGGCGGGCGGGGTGGAGGGGATCCACCACCGGATGCCGGCCGTCCTGCCCCGGGAGGTGTGGGAGAGCTGGCTATCACCCCGCAACCAGGCGGTGGAGGAGCTTAGGGAAATGCTCCTTTCTCTTCCCCAGCGGGTGGAGCTTCTGGCCTACCCGGTCAGCCGTCGGGTAAACCGGGCCGATGTGGAGGGACCAGAGCTCATCGTCCCCCAGGAAGAAAGGCCAGGCGATCTCTTCTCGGGGCAGTAGGCAGGGCTACTCCACCTCCACCTTGGCAAGCTCCAGCAGGGCCTGCTCAAGCTCCTCTTGAGTAAGGTCGTCAGAAAGCTCGGCTAGGCCAATCTTTAGGGGCTTTACGAAGCTCACCCGCCCGCCTTCTCGCTTCTTGTCGTGCTGGATGAGCTGCCAGAAGACCTCCACCTCCTCCACCCAGCGCAGGCTCACCTGGGTGGGCAGGCCAAAGCTTGCAAGCAGGGCGGAGAGGCGCTTAAGGTAGCCCTCCTCAAGCTCCCCCCTGAGTTGGCTTACCATGCTCTCAACCACCATCCCCCAGGCGATGGCCCGACCGTGGGGGATGCACTGTTTGGGGTTCTTTAGGGTCTCTGCCCGCAACTCACCCCAGGTCTCCAGGGCGTGGCCGAAGGTGTGGCCGAAGTTGAGCAGGCGGCGTTTGCCCCGGTCGTAGGGGTCAAGCTCGATTAGCTCTCCCTTGTGGGCAAGGCAGCGCTGGCTAAGCTCCACCAGAACGCCCGCCTCCCGCTCCTCCAGGGGGCCGCGGCGCTCCTCCAGGAACTCCACCAGCCCGGGGTCAAAGAGGAAGGCGGTCTTTATCGCCTCGGCGATGCCGTTTCTGAACTCGGTGGCGTTCAGGGTCTCAAGGAAGTAGGGGCAGATGAGCACCCGGCGAGCGGGATAGAAGGTGCCTACCTGGTTTTTGACCTTCTGCCAGTTTATGGCGGTCTTTCCCCCCAGGGCGGCGTCCACCTGGCCAACCAGGGTGGTGGGCACCAGCACTAGGGGGGTCCCCCGGTGCCAGGTGGAGGCGGCAAAGGCGGCAAGGTCCATCACCGCCCCGCCGCCCAGGGCGATGAGCATGCCGTCGCGGCCCACCCGGCGCCTGAGCAGGGCGTCATATAGCTCCCGCAGGGCGGAAAGCTCCTTTACCTTCTCCCCGCCGGGCAGGACCAGGCTGTCCAGGCGGGTAAGCTCGGAGAGCCCCTCAAGCAGGCGGGCGTGGTAGGAGCTCTTCCCCTTGCGGTTTACCCCCCGGTCCACCACCAGCAGAACGCCACCGGTGGAGCGGTGCTCAATGATCATTTCGGAAAGCTCGGCCAGAAGCTCCTCCGGCCCCACCCAGGCGATCTCGGTGGGCGGGTGGCAGGGGAAGGGGAGGGTGGCTTTAGAGTGCTCTATCTTCATAGAAGACCCGAACGATGATAGTGGCTGCCTGGCGGGGGGTGATGAGGGAGGGATCAAGGATGAGGTCGGCCTCCCGGTAGACCTCCCGGCGGCTCTGCCAGAGCCTTCTCAGCTCCTCGCGGGAGCGGCCGGTGGCCAGGGGGCGGTGGGGGTCGTGGGAGATGTGCTGCCAGA
>JALSIF010000116.1 GCA_026981635.1 bacterium
CTGCGCTATCCCCTGGCGAGCTTTTTCTTTCTCACCGCACTGCTTGCGGGCCTGGTGGGGCTGGGGCTCAGACTGCACCAGCGCCGGCTCAGGCGGGAGTTCCTCTGCGGCACCCTCACCCTGGTAACCGAGCAGGGAGGAGAGCGCAGCTTCCGCCTGGAGGGATGGCGGAGGGCCTCCCTCACCCTGGGAGTGGGGGAGGAGGTGGACCTGCCCGTCCCCCGCTGGAAGCGGTTTGGCGAGGGGGTCTATCTCACCCTGCAAAAGACTCCGGCGGGGGAGGTGATCCTCATCGCCCACCGGCCGGGGCTGGAGGTGGAGGGGGAGGAGCTGGCTCCGGCGGGTAGGCGGCCGGTGAGCGGGCGGGTGGAGGTGAGCTTCAACCACATCCCCATCTGGATTGAGCTGGAGTAGGACGCAGGGATAATAGCCAGCTGGGGGATAATGGTTTCCGGCTAGTTTTCCAAGGCAGGGGAGGAAGCGATGGAATACAGCACGCTTTTGGTCACGCGCGAGGATGGGGTCACCAAGGTGGTGCTCAACCGCCCCGAGGTCTACAACGCCTTCAACGATGAGCTCACCTATGAGCTTCAGGACCTGCTCAGGAAGGAGGCCCGCGGGGGGGAGTGCAGGTGTCTGGTGATCCGCGGGGCGGGAGACAAGGCCTTCTGCAGTGGGCAGGATGTGAAGAACCTGGGGGAGAAGTGGGCCGACCCGGAGTTTGTACCCCACTTCCGCCAGGACCTCATCCGCCGCTACCACCCGGTGATAGAGCAGCTGGCCGACTTCCCCGCTCCCACCCTGGCGGCGGTAAACGGGGTGGCGGCGGGAGCGGGGCTATCGCTGGCCCTGGCCTGCGACCTGCGCATCGCCGCCCCCCATGCCCAGTTCATTGAGGTCTTCATCCGGGTGGGGCTGGTGCCCGACTCGGGAAGCTCCTGGTTCCTTCCCCGCATCGTGGGGCTGTCGCGGGCCCTTGAGATGTGCCTCACCGGCCGTCCGGTCTCCGCCGAGGAGGCCCTTGAGATGGGCCTGGTCAACCAGGTAACGGGGGAGGATGACTTTGACCAGGTGGTGGATGAGCGGGCCCGTTTCCTGGCCACACTTCCCACCTACGCCTGTGTCAAGATCAGAAAGCTCCTCCATCAGAGCCTGCAAAACGGCCTGGCCGAGCAGCTTGACCTAGAGAGCTACTACCAGGAGCTGGCCGGCCACACCGAGGACCACCGGGAGGGGGTGATGGCCTTCCTGGAGAAGCGGCAGGCCAAGTTTGTAGGCCGCTGAGGGCTCCTGGGGCAAGGCTATATAATTGAGCTCCCCTACTTTCCGGCGGGGGGAGAGGATCGGCGACCGCCCCTTCCCTGGGAGGGGGAGGCTGGCTATCTATGGAGGACCAGGGGAAGATGAAGGTCAAGACCACCCAAGAAGCCCTCAGCGAAGGCATCGGTATCGCCGGCAAGGCCATTGCCTCCCGGTCCATAAACCCCCTCTTCCAGTACCTTGAGCTCCACGCGGCAGAGGGGAAGCTCATCCTCACCGGGTCGGACGGTGACCTGGTGATCAAGACCGAGGTGGAGGCGGAGGTGGAGGAGCACGGCACCTTCCTGGTCCAGGCCAAGCCCCTGCGCGACCTCATCGCCCGCTTCCCCCACTCCGGGGTTGACCTGGTGAGGAACGACAATGTGCTGGAGGTGCGCGACGGCAGCGGCGCCCTCTACTACAAGCTCTACGGGATTGAGGACACCAGCTTCCCCGACATCCCGCCCTACAGCGACAAGCTGGTGGTGGAGCTTTCGGCCGGCCTTCTACGCAAGGGGCTGGGGCTTACCTCCTTTGCCACCAACCGGGGGGAGACCAGCCAGCAGTTCACCGCCGGGGTCTACTTCAACTTTGAGGGCGACAAGCTAGACCTGGTGGGCACCGACAGCCACCGGCTCTCCCTCTATGAGCTCAATCTGGTCAGCCCCAACCCGCCCAGCGTCTCCCTGCTGGTCCCCATCGCGGTGGCCGACCACCTGGAGAGCCTGCTCCCCGAGGGTGACGAGGAGGCGGTGGGGGTCTATCACGTGGACGGGCAGGTGGTGTTTACCTTCCACCACCGGGAGGGGCTGAATACCTGGGTCAGCTCGCGCCTGCTTGATGTCAAGTATCCCGACTACCGGCGGGTCATCCCCAGCGAGGCGGAGGCGACCGTCAGCATCCCCCGGGTGCAGTTCATGGAGGTGCTCCGGAGGGTAATCCCCTTTGCCAAGTACCACACCCAGAACCCGGTGGTGAGGATTGAATCCAAGGATGGCCAGCTCAAGGTGAGCACCGAGGCGGGTGAGGTGGGCGAGGGGGAGGAGACCATCCCGGTGGCGGTGGAGGGCAAGGATGTCCTGGTGGCCTTCAACCCCCAGTACATGAACGACTGCCTGAGCGCGCTGGAGGTGGAGCGGGTCAACCTCCACTGGCGCGACCCCTCCTCGGCCATGCTCATTGACAGTCCCGAGGAGCCCAGCTTCAAGTATGTCCTCATGCCCATCCGGCTGGACTAGCCGGGGACCCCAGACCGCCCCAGGGGGATGGGGTAGACTTAGGCCAGGATGAGTTCACGCCCACCCTACAAGCACACTCGCCACTTTGACCTGGAGGAGGCCCGCCGCATCCTGCCCGAGGTGAGGAGGCTGCTCAAGGTGGGGGTGGAGCTGAGGAGGAAGCTTGAGGAGATGAACTTTGAGCCCACCGGCAAGATGGAGCTCATCGCCCGGGGGGTGGCTAAGAACGGGCGCCCCTTCCCCCCGGAGGCGATTCAGCTTGCCTCCATCATCCACCGCTTTGAGGAGCTGGGGGTGGCGCTGAGGGATCTCAGGGTGGGGATCTGCGACTTTCCCGCCCTGCGCCCCAGCGGCGAGGAGGTCTATCTCTGCTACCGGCTGGGGGAGCCGGACATCGGCTTCTTCCACGGGCTGGAGGACGGCTTTGCCGGCCGGCGACCGCTGGAGGAGTTTTAGCCCGCCTGTCTCAGACGGGTTGTTTTATCCTTGGGCGGGATGATGGCGGGCTCACTTCCCCCTGAACTCAGCCGGCTTTCCCTCTACCCCAGGTTCAGCCCTAAACGGCTGGCCGAGCTTTCCCGCCGGCGGGTTGCGGTGGTGGGAGTGGGGGGAGTGGGGAGCGCATTTCTGCTGGCGGTGGGCCGGCTCCCCCTGGGGGAGCTTCTGCTCATTGACCGCGACATCCTCGCCCCGGAGAACCTGGGCCACCAGCTGATCTACGACCGGGGGATGGTGGAGGCGGGGATGGCCAAGGCGGAGGCGGCGGCAAGCTACCTCGGCCGGGTAAACCCCAGCCTTTCGGTAAGGGCTGTGGTGGCCGACCTTACCCACCGAAACATTGGTGAGCTTCTTTCCGGGGTGGACCTGATCGTGGACGGGCTGGACAACTTCCCCACCCGCTTCTTGCTCAACGACTATGCGGTAAAGGGTGGTGTGCCCTGGGTCTATGGGGGAGTGGTGGAGGGGGAGGCGGTGG
>JALSIF010000117.1 GCA_026981635.1 bacterium
CCCACTACCTCACCACCGTCGGGGTGGTGACCAGTCTGGCCGCCGACGCCCTGCGCGACATCATAAAGACCTTCCGCCGCCGCGCCCCCTGGGTCAGGCTGATCATCTTCCCCTGCCAGGTCCAGGGGACCGACGCCCCCCCCACCATCATCCGTGCCCTGCGCCAGGCCGACCAGCTGGAGGAGGTCCAGGTGATCATCCTCGCCCGCGGCGGCGGCTCCCTGGAGGACCTCTGGTGCTTCAACGACGAGAAGCTGGCCCGCGCCCTGGCCGAGATAAAAAAGCCCGTCATCACCGGGGTGGGCCACGAGACCGATACCACCCTGGTTGACCTGGTGGCCGATCAGCGCGCCCCCACCCCCACCGCCGCCGCCGAGCTTGCCAGCCGCCCAACCCGCGACGAACTTGTCCAGCGAATGGGAGATTACCGCTCCCGCCTGCTCAGGGCCGCCCAGCGCCAGCTCAGGCGGGTGGAGGAACGCTGGGAGATGCTGGCCCGCACCGCGGTGGCCCTGCGCATCATCGGCCGCATCCGCCAGCTGGAAGATCTGCTTGAGCGGGCAGGAAGGAGCCTTGCCCGGGCCGCCCACCGCCGCACCACCGGTCGGCTGGACGAGCTGGAGCGCCACTTCCAGCAACTTGTGAGCTACCAGGTAGTGGGCCGGATTGAGGACGGCCAGATCCGCCTAGACGAGATCGCTGCCGCCCTCCCCCGCCTGGTCTGGCGCCGGCTTGAACGAGCTGGCGAAAGGTTGGAGGACAAGGGCCGCCACCTCCAGGCCCTCTCCCCCCGCCACACCCTGGAGCGGGGCTACCTCATTGCCCGCGACCGGCTGGGTAGGGTGGTCTCCCGCGCCCGCAAGCTCTCCCCCGGTGACGAGCTAAGCCTAACCTTCTATGACGGAAGCGCCCTCACCGAGGTAAGGGAGGTAAGCCTGGATGGGGAGGGCGAGAAAAAGAGGGAAGAGAGCTGAGCGGGGCTTTGGTCCCCAAGGTGGATAATAGAAGCGATGGCCAAGGGAAAGAGAGAACCCCAGTCCTTTGAGGAGAAGTTTCGCGCCCTGGAGGAAATCGTTGAGCAGATGGAGCGCGAGGACCTCCCCCTGGAGGAGCTCTTGGACAAGTTTGAGCAGGGGGTGGGCTACCTGCGGGAGCTGCGCCAGTTTCTCCTCGAGGCCCGCCAGCGGGTGGAGCGGTTCGTGGAGATGACCGACCAGGGCCCGGTGCTCAAGGAGTTTGTTCCTCCCGAGGAGGAAGGAGTGGCTGCTGAGCCCGGTGAGGAGGATGCGGAGCCGAGTGAGGAGGCGTGGCTGGAGGAACCTGATGATGGGGAAGAGGAGGGAGAGGGGGAAGACGACTCTTCGGGGACCATCTTTGACTGAACCTAGCAGGATGAGCGGTGGGGAACTTTGTCCCCCCTTCGGGGGTAGTCTTAGGAGAAGATGAACCCCCTTGCCGACCAGCCGGTAGTGGAACACGGCGTCGCCGCAACCAGCCCCTACCCGCCGGTGGTGATCATCACCGGCATCAGTGGAGCGGGCAAGACCTCTGCCCTCCGTGTCTTTGAGGACCTGGGCTACTACTGCATTGACAACCTGCCCCCTGCCCTGATTGAGACCCTGGTCAGCCTCTACCTTGGCTCGGTGGACAGTCCCGCCCCCATCGCGGTGGTGTGCGATTCCCGCTCCGGCGAGCTGTTTCGCGACTTCAGCCAGGCGGTAAACACCCTTCGCGAGCACGGCTACCCGGTGACCGTGGTGTTCATTGACGCCTCCGACGAGACGGTGCTATCTCGTTTTCGTGAGGCGCGCCGGGTCCACCCCTTGGCGGTGGCCGGGCTCAGCAACCAGGAGGCCATCACCCGAGAGCGGGAGATGATGCAGGAGGTTCGCGAGATGGCCGACCTGGTGATAGACACCACCGGCCTCAGCGTTGACCGCCTGCGCGACCGGCTGGTGCGGGGGGTGATCGGCCAGGACGAGCTCTCGGTGACCCAGCTGGTACTCAAGTCCTTCGGCTACAAGTTCGGCGTCCCCACCGACTGCGACTTCGTCTTTGACTGCCGCTTCCTGCCCAACCCCTTCTACGAGGAGAACCTGCGCCACCTTCCCGGCCATGACCCGGAGGTGATGGAGTGGCTATTTGCCCACGACGAGGCGGGCCACTTCCTGGACCAGATCAAGCAGATGATTGAGTTTGCCATCCCCCACTTCCAGCGGGTGCGCAAGGTAAACCTCACCGTGGGTCTGGGCTGCACCGGTGGCCAGCACCGCTCCGTCGCTTTGGTTGAGCGCCTTAGGGAGCTGTTTGAGCGGGAGGGCAGGCGCGTGCTGGTGGTCCACCGCGAGCTTGAGCGGGGCAGGATGGGAAACGGCTGAGCCTTCTTCTTACCTCACATTGAGAGTAAGGGAGGCCGCCCCCTCCACCACTCCGCCAAGGTGCAGGATGCGCCTGTAGTTGGGAAGCGGCTCGCCAAATTCAATCCCCGCCTGTTCCCGGCGACCGGCAAACACCACCGACATGACCAGCTCCTCACTGGTGGGCAGGTCTGCGATGTGGCGAAGCTCCTCCTCCAGGCTCGCCGCCGGCTTGGGGGGGAAGGGTTTCAGCCGCCGGCGAAGTGTCTCCAGGGCGGGACTGCGGGTACCGGCAAGCTCCTCGCTGGGCGGTGCATACTCGCTTCCCCCATAGAAGGTTAGCTGAAACTGCCCCCGCTGGGGCGAGAAGGGAAGCCGGATGGGTACCACCGCCCAATAGGGCTCGCTTCGCCAGGGAAGCAGCCTGATCAGGGCCCAGTACTTCTTGCCCCTGCTGATGGTGACGGTGTTTCCCTGCTTCCTTAGGGACTTTACCTCCTCGGGCAGGCCTTCTACCCGCCAGCCCTCCTTAACCGCCAGCTTCTTATAGCCCTCCTCGTCAATCACCTGGATGCGACCCAGCCGGATGGTGTTTCTGCCTGGCTCCACCAGCACCTCCACCTGGACCCGCTCAGGGAAGACCTGCTTGCGCTCGTTTTGCACCCCGAAGGTGAGGATCTCGGCCAGCTCCTCTGCCGCTCCCAGGGTGGCCCGCTTGCTGAAGAATAGGTTGGTGCGGGTGATGCGCTCCATCCCCGGGTAGTCCAGCCGCCAGGTGACGGTGACCATCGCCTCCCCGTCCATGCTGGTGGTGTTGGACATGGCGGTGCCCACCATGGAGGCGGCCATGATGGGGAAGTAGAAGCGGTGGTTGACCACTGCGCTTCTTAGGGTCTGCTGCTCGCCGGTGGTCATGTCCCGCACCGTGATCTGGACCTCGCTCATGGGAGGCATCACCCCAAAGGTCCCCGCCACCGCCGGCCCCCGGTCCTGGAAGGCGGCCCCCACGATGTCCAGGGCGACGCCGATCTTGTCGTTGCGCCTGAGGTTGGGTGGGGTGACGATGATGTATCCCTTGGAGGCGGCAAAGGTAGTCGCCCCGTCCCGCATGAAGGGGTGGCCGAAGGTAAGAAAGTTCCCCTTCTGGTCCACGTAGGTGAGGGTTCCATAGGTAAAGGCGTTGAGGTCGCCGATGCTAAAAGGCATCCCCAGGGTGGTGCCCGGCTCCATCACCTCGGGCCCCTGCACATTCTCCCCATAGCTGGTAAGGGGGATAGTCCCGCCCCCTTGGCCCCCGGGCAGGTCCGGCTCAGGGAGCCGCTCACCGGCCAGGCCGATCCGCTCGGCTATCTCCCTGAGATCAATCTGCGCAAACCTCCGCCGGCCACTGAAGCGGTCAATCAGTCGTCCGAACTCCTCTGCCATGGCCGGGTTGGGTGCGGTGACCACCAGGGGCGGGGCGGCATACCGAACCACCAGCGTCTTCGGCTGCCGGCTGGCCCGCTCGGCCGCCTCCTCGGTGGAGACGAAGTGGACGAAGCGAAAGCGCCTCCCCTCAAGCTCAAAGGGCTCCTTGAGGGCATAGAGCTCCTCCCCCGGCTCGCCTACGGGGCGATTTTGGGAAAGGAGGGGGTTCTCCCGCATGGGGATAAGCTCTACTCCCCGGGTGTCAAAGCCGTGGTCCACCGGCCCCAGCTCAAAGGGCAGGTTGAAGCGCGGGTCGCTCTCGTCAAAGGCGGAAAGCATCTGCTCAATGGGGGTGACGATGCCGTAGCGGTGGGAGGTAAACCCCCATCCCCCCGAATGCGCCCCCACCAGCCGCCCGTCCTCCAGCACCACCGGGCTGCCGCTCATCCCGCCGGCGCTGCCATTGGTGATGTCCAGCGCCGCCCCCTCCATTTTGGTGACGATCATCGCCCGGTTGTCAAACCCATAGCCATAGAGCACCGCCACGATGGTGGTGGGGATGCGGGCGATCTCCGCCCCCCTGATGACGGTAAGGGTCCAGGCCTTCATCCCCGGCCGAAGCTCCTCCAGGGGGACCATGTAGCGCGGATCAAGCTCCACCCCCACTGCCGGGCGTGGGGCCAGCGGGAGGAGGGCTAGCAGACCAAGCAGAATAAAAAAAGCCAAAGCTAGGGGCCTTCTTGCCATGCTCCAATTATAGGCCCGTCACTGGCTACGGCCTGATGCTCTGCCTTACCACTGCGAAGTAGGCTACCACCATGCTCAGGCTGGCGATCCCCAGCAGGCCAAAGCCACCAAGCCAGGTGCGGTTGAAGCTGCTCCAGGCCGCCAGCCACTGGGGGGCAAGGCTCTCCCCCCGGCCCACCGCAAGCTGGATAACTACGCTCGCCACCAGAAGCAGCACCGCCGCGATCCCGCTTATGGCGCCGGTCCAGGCGATAAGCTCACTTAAAAGCTCTGCCGTGCTTAGCCTCCTTGGCCGCACCCTGCCAATGATGCCCAGCTCCCCTCCGTAGACCAAGACCATGTGGAGGGCAAAGGGGAGGGGGATGAGAAAGAACAGGCTGCCGTAGGGAACCAGCACTACTCCAGCCGCCGCCGCTCCCAGGATGAGTAGGAGAAGCCTGAGCACCGGGGCAATCTAGCATAGGAAAGGCTTTATGGCTGTGCGATAATCCCGCCAGTGCCTCCCCCCCTGGTAAGCGTGGTGGTGGTCAACTACCGGACCGAGGCCACCCTTCCCCAGTGCCTTGCCTCGGTCCGCCGCCAGACCTACCCGCGTGTGGAGCTGGTGTTGGTAAACAACGGCAGCCCCGACTTCTACCCCCTGTGGGTGGAGGAGTTTGCCCCCGACCGGCTGATCAACCTGGACCAGAACCTGGGCTTTGCCCGGGGCAACAACCTGGGTATTGAGGCATCACGGGGCAACTACATCCTCACCCTCAACGCCGACGCATACCTTGAACCGGACTGGATTGAGCGGGCGGTTGAGCTGATGGAGGAAGACCCCAATCTGGGTTGGCTGGGGGGAAAGATCCTCTACGCCGGAAACCCCAGCTACTTTGACTCCGCCGGCCACCTCCTCTTTCGCGAGCGGGTGGCCCGGGGCAGGGGCCACAACGAGGAGGACCGGGGCCAGTTCAACACCCCCGCCCGGGTATTCGGCCACTCCGCCTGCTGCTGCCTCTACCGCAAAAGCGCCCTGGAGTCGGTGGCCTATCCCGGCAGGGAGGGGACTCCCTGCTACTTCGCCGAGGAGCTAGTTAGCTACTTTGAGGACGTGGACCTTGACTGGCGCCTCAACCGGGCCGGCTGGCATTCCCTCTACCATCCCGACCTGGTCTGCTACCACTGGGGTGGCCAGAGCGGACTTCGCACCGCCTTCCCCGTCCGCCTACGGGGGGAGCTGAACCTTCAGGCGGTGATCTGGCGAAACCTCACCCTGGGGGAGCTTTTCCGCGACCTGCCCTGGATCGCCGGCTACCACACCCTCCACTACCTCACCCACCTGAACGACCGCCTCATCTGGGCCGCCCTGGAGCGCCTGCCCCGGGAACTTATCAGGGCCCTGCGCTTCCGCCTCCTCCTTGACCCGGTGGGCAGGAAGCGTCCCGCCCGTCCCCCGGACCCCTCCCTCATCGCCACTCGGGGGAAGCAGGTAGCCTTCCGCGCCCCACCTCCACCCCCACGCCAGCCAGCTCCTAGCCTCTCCCGCCTGGACTATCCCCTCCCGCCGGTGGGAAAAGAGTTCTCCCCCTTCCTGGAGTGGCGCCACTCCAAGCCGGCAGCTGACCAGCCGGCAGTAAGCCTCATCGTGCTGAACCTCAACGGCCTTGCCCTCACCGCCCGCTGCCTGGAGAGCCTTGCCCGCCAGACCTACTCCAACTTTGAGGTGGTGATGGTGGACAACGGCAGCCGCCGAAACGAGGCCGCCCTGCTGAGGGAGCGCTTCCCCCGCCTGCGCACCATCCGCCTGCCCGAAAACCGCGGCTTTACCGGCGGGGTAAACGAGGCCCTGAAGGTCTGCGCCGGCCAGCTTATCGCCCTGCTCAACAACGACGCCGAGGCCCACCCCCGCTGGCTGGCCGAGCTGGTGGCCACCTGGCGCCGCACCGGTGCGCCGGCGGTAAGCTCGGTGATAGTAAACCGGGGTGAGAGCCTCGCCGAGGCCCAGCTCTCCGGTACCATCGGCATCTTCGGCCAGACCATTCCCCGGGTGCTCGGCCGGGCCGAGTGGGTCTACTACCCCTCCGGCGGGGCTTGTCTGCTAGACCTGGACTGGCTCATCCGCCACCGGGTGCCCTACGACCCGGAGCGCCGCCTCCTCTTCCCCCCCCACTACTTTGCCTACTACGAGGACGTGTGGCTGGGCATCCGCATCCAGCGTGCCGGGGGAAGGATAGCCCGTGCCCTGAATGCGGTGGTGGAGCACGCCTACTCCGAGACCGCCTTGAGGGAGCTAGGCCCCCTGCGCCTCAGGATGCTTAGGGCCATAAACCGCCTGCGCATCATCGGCGAGATCTGGCGTTTCTGGTGGCAGCTGGGCAGCTTTCCTGCCGCCCCCTCGCCACCCCCCGCACTTGGTCCCCAGGCCCAGGTGGAGGAGTAGTCAGATCAGCCGCTCAAGCTCCCTCGGTTGGAGGAGGAGTCTCAGCATCGCCCCCGCCTCGGCGATGGTGGCAAAGCTTCCCCTAAGTTCAAAGACCGCCAGAGCCCCCCGGTCCACCCTGACGGTGAACTGAAACCGCCCCGCCCCGGCCAGGAAGCTGGCCAGCTCGGTAAGGGCCGGGTTGTGTCCGCAGATGAGCACCCGCTCCTCCCCCCGCTCGGCCAGGGCGCTGAGATGGTCCTCCAGGCTGTGGGCGGGGGCGATGCGCCGTTCAATCTCTACGGGCACACTGATAGACGCCTGCCCAAGGGCGATCTCCAGGGTGCGCCTGGCCCGCTCTGCAGGGGATGAGATGGCCACCTCCGGCCTGAGATTAAGCCTCGTGAGGGCAAAGCCCAGCCTCTTTGCCTGTTTTTGGCCCTCCGAAGTGAGCCTTCTCCCCAGGTCGCCTGCGCTGGAAAAACCCTCCGCTTCAGCGTGGCGGATGAGGATCAGGCTGGCCATGGGGTAAGTCTAGCCCTCACCCCAGTGCAGGGGGAGTGCCCCCCTACTCTGACTGGGGCCGGGCCACTTCCCCGCCAGTGAGTACGATAACCGCTCCGTCCCCCAGCCCGTCAGGGCCTCCCTGGTTGGGATTAATGGGCCCCACCGAGCCTTGGCGGGCAGTGCGAACGTGAAGCTCAAACTCGCCCCAGTTGTCATAGAAGTCCAGCTTGGCGTTGTTCTTGGAGAGACTGCCCCCATAACCAATGAGATAGAAGCTGCTCACCTGTATGGGCGGGGCGTTGAGGGCAGCATCCCCCGCCAGCAGGTTCTGTCCCTTGGGGTTATAGTCATACCATCCCCTCACCCCGGCCACCCGCTTAGGGATGGCGTAGTAGTAGAAGTTGCCCGGTAGCCTGACTACTCCGGCCGATTCCTGTCTGGACTGGTCAATCTGGTTGGTTACCGGGTCATGGGGGAAGACCGGGTAGATAAACTCCCAGCCGGGATGCCCGTTGATGGTGCCGTCGGGGGTGGGCAGTCCGGTTTGGGGCGGGCCACCGCTTACCTCCCACATACGGTCGTTGCGGAAACCCCCTACTGCCCGCTGGACGGAACTCGGCCCGGAAACCTGGGTGATAAGCATCTGGTCAAGGGGGGCGACCAGATCGTCGGGCATGGCGTTGGTACTGAAGGGGTTTCTGGGATAGACCCCGGCTGGCACGTATCCGTAGAGCACCAGTGCATCCCCGTCACCTGGCTGGGCAGGCTCAATCCAGGGTGGGATCTGATCCACATTGGTCCCCTCAAAGATCCCTCCCACCTTGGTGGCCTGCTTGGGCTGCTGGTCAAAGAAGTACTGTTGCTGGTCCTCAGGAATTGACCAGCTGTCGGTCCAGTCTCCTCCATAGATCCAGGCCGGATAGAGACCGCCCTGGTCAGTGGAGTAGCGCTCCAGGGCTAGCTGCAGGTCGTGCAGGTTGTTCTTGACCTCGGTCTCCCGTGCCCGGTCCCTTACCCGGGTGATGTTGGGCAGGGCGATGGCCACCAGTATGGCGATCACCCCCAGCACCACCAGGATCTCCACCAGAGTAAATCCACCAAGGCCTCTACGCATCAGTTACTGTCCTCCCCTAAGCTTTGCCAGGGGTTGGGGAAACGCCTGGCCTGATTATACCCCCCACCTAGACCTATCTATCGGGGGGTTCCTAAAAGGGAGGGGACCAGGCGGTTTCCACCGCCCGGTCCCCCTAGGTTCTTTTGTTCAGGCGAGGCTATCAGGGAACCGTGGACTCGCGGATCGGGCTCTCAGTGGCCTTCACGTCCACTCCCGACTCCAGCACCAGGATCACACCGTCCTTGCGCCCGTCGGGGCCACCCTCGGCGTGGCAGAGGGTGGTGGGCTGGCCAATGATGTCCAGGGTCAGGGTGGTGGGGCCGTCCCAGATACCACTGCGGCCGCCGATAAAGATCTTTCCGGTGTCGGTGCGCTGGTTCTCGGGGAACTCACCCAGCCGGTCATAGTAGTCAGCCCCCAGATTGAAGGAGGCACCGAAGGCCATCAGACGGTAGGCGCGCGGACCCCACGGGTTGGGGGTACCGATTGAGTAGGCGTCAGAGGCGGTCATCGGGTAGTAGTAGAAGTTGCCAATCAGGCGGTTGTTTCCGGTCTGAATCTTCTCCGGCGGAGTGGGCGTCTGGCAGCCGCCGGCCACATCAATTCCGTCCTGCAGCGGGTCACGCTCAGGACCGTAACCACCATCTATGGCTCCTGGAGTTAAGGGCTGGAAGGGCGGGTAGATGAGCAGGTCACCAGAAAGCTGGTTGTTCTCAATACGTGGCACCGCCCCCGAACCAGTGGGAGCTGGCGTTGGACCCGCCACGCTCACCATTAGATCTCCATCCTCACCGCCCACGATCCGGTTGAACACCTCATCCTCATTTCCATTGGGGAACCAGGTGAGCTGACGAAGGGAGATGTCTGCCACCTGACGGATGAAGGGGTTCTTGGGGTAGTGGGAGAGGTAGCCGTCCACGATCAGCATGTCTCCCGTCCATCCTCTTCCATCGGAAGTGATGATGGGCTGCCAGCTCTGGGCCTTGATGGGGTCGGAGCGCTCCGCCACATCGGTGGCAGTAAGCCCCTCCGCGGCCACCCATCCGTCGCTCACCGTAAATGAGTCGGTCCAGTCGCCCCCCAATAGATAGTAGGGGTAGAGGTTTTTGTATGAGTCGGTGGCGTACCGCTCCAGGTTGAGCTGAATGGAGTGGAGGCTGCTTTTTACCTCAGCCTCCCTTGCCCGGTCCTTGACCCGGATGTAGTTGGGCAGCGCAATCGCCACTAGAACCCCGATGATGGCGATCACCACCAGAAGCTCAATCAGAGTAAATCCGTACCTTGCGTTCCTCATCGTGATCAGACCTCCCTCATCAAGATCAATAGCCGCTGGCTCCGGTGATCTTGCGGTCCACACCGGAGCTCAGCACGACGGCCACAAAGTCGGCAATCCCGTCGGTTTCCGCCCACGGCTGGTAGTCGTAGTCCCCAATCTGGTCGTTGAAGCCGAACGGATTGCGCTGTTGAGACTGCCAGAAGTAACCCGAACGCCCCAGGTTGTTGCAGGCAGAAAAGGCGCAGGGTAGGGCCCATGACCAGTCAACGTCCTGGTTGCCCCGGATCTGGGAGCCAAAGGCAAACAGGTCATATCCCGTCACATCGTGATTGGTCATGTTGTCAGTGTAGAGAGGTGAGAGGGAACCCGGTACTCCCCGGATACTTAGCCCGGTGACCAGAGCGTGGCTCCAAGTGGTGACCGGAAGATCGGAGCCCCGGTTTTGACGGAAGTTGAACTGAACAAAGCTGTGCTCGGCGATGGTTCCCTGGTCGGCGTAACGCGGGTGGTAGACGAAGTTACCCGGGTAGTCCAGCCTGATCTCGTCCGGGTCACCTTGCACCACAAAGGCCACCAGCTGGATCATCTCATTAAAGGCGGCTCCGGCGTGGAACATCAGGTCGCCGTCCTTTCCACCCCAGGATGCCTGGTTGAAGCCCGCCGTGGAGATGACCGCCGGGGTCTTGCCGAACCACTCCGCCGCATTGGGACCAGCGAAGGGATTGCGCGGGTAGCTGTTCAGGTAACCCTCGGTGACCAGTGAGTCACCAGTGGGGAAGATGATCTCCTCGTTGTCGTAGCTTCCCCGAAGGTCGTAGAACAGCTTGTAGAAGTCAAAGACGTGACGGTCACCTACGCACCCTCCGTTGATGAGCAGGGTGGAGAGGCAGCCGGTGCTGAACACCGCACCCACCGCCATGTTGTAGAGACCGTCGGCCCCATAGAGGAACTGGGGATAGATCCCTTCCATGTCGGTTGCGTAGCGCTCCAGGTTGACCTGGATCCCGTGGAGGTTGCTCTTTGTCTCCGCCTCCCGGGCGATGGCCTTGACCCGGATGTAATTGGGAAGCGCAATCGCAACCAGGATCCCAATGATGGTGATAACCACCAGAAGCTCAATGAGCGTAAAGCCTCGCCTCTTATCCATGTTGCTGACCTCCTGATCGTGGTCTTACCCAGGTCTTTCTAAGGGGGCACACCCTCCCCCCGAGTCGATTATAGACCGGGGTAGCCTCACCCTGTATTACACCCAAAGTGGACTAGGCGTTTACACCCCGGCCGGGGATGGTCCTCCTCCCAAAGACCCGGTACCAACCATTCTACAACACCTGGAAATGTCCCCCCACTCCACCCGTAGGGGAGGCGATAGAAGCTTGCCCGGGGGTGTAATATAGGTTTAGCCACGCCCCTGTAGCTCAGTTGGATAGAGCGTCGGCCTCCGGAGCCGAAGGTCGCAGGTTCGAGTCCTGCCGGGGGCACATTTTTTATCCACTTTCCCAAGCCTACTTGCCCCCCTCTTGTAATCCCCTTATCCCCCAGCTGGGTATCTATCTTTGCCTCCCCTGGGGGGAAGGCGCCCTTCGGGCTAGCTTGGCTTAGAATGGAGGCTAGAGTGATCGATTCGCTGGTTCTAGAAGAGGGGGCACCAGGCAAGCAGCTCCTGGCTGACCTTCGTACCCTGGTAACCCTGGCCGCCTCCGCCCCCGAGCAGGCCGCCCCCGAGCTGGAGGCAGGGGAGACCCGCCGCTGCGCCATCCTCTACCTTGATGTCAAGGGTTACACCGAGCTTTCCCGCCTGCTCACCAGCGAGCAGCTAGCCGTCCTCATTGATCGGGTGTTTAAGCTCTTAACCCTGGAGGTGGAGCGCGAGGGGGGCTACCTGGACAAGGTGGTGGGAGATGCTGCCCTCTATGTTTTCCCCGGTTCCGAGGCCCACCCCCCCGTGGTGGAGGCCAGCCTGAGGGCGGCCAGCCGCATCCAGGAGCGGCTGGGGGAGGTGAACGAAGCCCTCTCCGCCCACCGGGTGAGTCTCTCGGTGCGCATAGGGGTCAACTACGGCGAGGTCACCCGACTCACCGTGGGGGGGACCGGCCAACCAGAGACGGTGATGGGGGAAGCGGTAAACCTGGCCCAGCGCCTGGAATCGGCCTGTCCCCCGGGGTCGGTTCTCACCACCAAGCGGGTCGCCTCCTACGCCCCCGCCGACTTTGTCTTCAGCCCGCCCCGGCCGGTAGAGCTCAAGGGCTTCGGCCAGGTGGAGGTGGTAGAGCTCCTCTCCTGCCCGCTAATAAGCGACCGTCTGCGCATCCACGCCGGCGAGCGGCTGGCTCCCTTCGTGGGCCGCAAGGAGGAGCTTGCCCGCCTGCTGGAGGAGATATCTCGCCCTGGCCCTCCCATGCCCCTTGTCACCTTGACCGGTGACCCGGCGGTGGGCAAGAGTCGGCTGATCTTTGAGGCCCTACGCCGTCTGCCGGAGGAGGACCGGGGAAGGGTAGTGGTCCAGACCCCCTCTCCACCGGTTGAATGGCTGGCCGTCGGCAGGGAGATGGCCCGCAGTCTGATTCGCGAGCTTGGCCGTCTGGTGGGTGAGCTTAGCTACCAGCAGGTAGCCAGCCTGCTAAGTCCGGAAGATCCCTCCGCCGAGCGCATCCGCTTCGGGCTCTCCTACCTGCTTGAGCAGGGAGAGGAGGCCGAGCGGGTGGCCAAACTGGATGTGGAGACCCGCTTGGAGCTGGCCGAGATCGCTCTATCTGCCCTAATTGGGGGGATTTCCTCTCGCCTGCCCGAGGGGCTGGTGATGGTGCTGGAGGACCTCCAGTGGGCCGACCAGGGCTCTTCTGCCCTGCTTGCTAGGCTGATCAGGAGTCTCCGCCAGCGGGACAACCTCTCTTTGGTGCTCACCGGTAGGACCGGCACCGACTTCCCCCTCCCTAGTGGTCTCAGGCCCGACTACGAGCTTTTCCTCTCCCCCCTCTCACCGCAGGAGGGGCGTGAGCTGGTCCGCCTCATGCTGCCTGGAGCGGATCTCAGCCCTTCCCTGATTGAGCAGATTGTGGAGCGCTCCGCCGGGGTGCCCTTCTTTGTGGAGGAGTTCTGCCTCTTCCTGGAGCAGGAGGGCTATGTGGAGCGTCAAGGGGACCGCTTCCGGTTGGTGCGGTCGGTGGAGCACCTCTCTCTCCCCGACGAAGTGGAACAGATGGTGCTGGCCCGCCTGGACCGGCTGGACAGCGAGCTGCGCTCCTTGGTCAGGCGGCTGGCAGTACTGGGAAGAAGCTTCCCCACTCAGCTGGTGATGGCGCTGGAAGGCAGGGTGGGTCGGCTTACTCCCGATCAGCTTAGGGATGCCCTCTCTCGCCTCGCCAGCCAGGGGATTCTGGTGGAGGAGGAAGAGGGCCAGCGCTACAGCTTCCGCCACCTGGTCACCATGGAGGCGGCCTACAAGACCAACCTCACCACCAACAAGCTAAAGCTCCACCGTCTGGCCGCCGAGTGCCTGGAGGAGCTCTATCCGGAGCGCTCCGCCGCCCGGGCTGAGAACCTACCCCGTATTATTAGACACCTATTGGAAGCGGAACTCAAGATAGAGGCCCTTAAGCGAGCCCTGGAACTACTCCGCCTGGCAGGCAACCTGGGGTCGGTGGGGGACTTTGATGCCTATAGAGACCTGGCCGAGCGTCTGCTCAATGAGATCTCCTGGGAGAACTACACCGAAGAGTGGGCCAGCGAACTTTCGCCCCCAACCGACTACTGGCTACCCCCCGACGAGTTTCCCTATCTCTCCCGCCTGCCCCTGCCAGAGGGGGGCTCCCTGATCCGGGAGCACTACGCCCTTGAGCTGGCGGTGGCCGAGTGCGCCTTTCACTGGCGCCGGGGCGAGGCCCAGCGCTACGAGCAGGCGGTCTGGCTGCTCATGTCCCACCCCCTGGTGGAGGCCGACCCGCGTCTTTTTACCACCCTCTCGGTGATCGCCTCCAATATGGAACTGCGCCAGGCCCGCCCCCGCAAGGCGGCCGCCCTGATTGAAGGTGCCCTGAGCCGCGCCCGGGCCACCGGAGACCCCCGGCTGATGGGAGACATGCACACCCAGCTGGGGCTGATCCGCTGGCAGGAGGGCGACCTCAAGGAGGCGGAGCGCTACTTCAGGAACGCCATTGACTACTACCGAAGGGCCGACGACCCCATCCGGGTGGGAGCGGTGCTGGCCAACCTTGCCCAGGTGAGGGCGGAGCAGCAGTACTACGAAGACGCCCTGCGCCTCTATGAGGAGGCCCACGAGCTCCACCGTCGCTACGGCATGCGGCGCTCCGAGGCCATCGCCCTAGGGAACCTGGCCACCATCCACTACCAGATGGGCCGCCTCACTGAGGCCAAGCTCCAGCTGGAAAAGGCGCTGGAGATCCACCGTGAGCTCCAAAACCGACCCTTTGAGGCAATGACCCTGGGCAACATCGCCCTGGTTCTCCAGCAGCTGGGCGAATACCAGGAGGCGGAGCGCTACTACTACGAGGCCCTGCGCATCAACCGCGAGCTGGGCAACAAGCGCTCCGAGGGAGTGGTGCTCTCCAACCTGGCCGGACTCAAGCGCCGCCAGGGCCAGCTGGACGACGCCCTCTCCTACTATCGCGAAGCCGAGATGCTGCTGAACGAGGTGGGCCACTGGCGCTTCCTCAGCGAAGTGCTCACCTTTACCGCCGACCTGGAAATTGAGATGGGTGACCTGAAGAGGGCGCGTGAAGCCCTCTCCCAGGCCAGGGCGGTAAACGAGCACGTGATGAAGGCCAGCCTGGGGGTGGCCTGGCTGGCCATCTCGGGGCGGCTAGCCCTGCGCCACGGCGATCTTGACGAAGCCCTCCGTTTCTACCAGCAGGCGGTTGAGCTGGCCGAGAAGCTCAAGCTGGGGGCAGGGGTGGACTATGCCGAGCCCCTCCACCGTCTGCGCGGCGAGCTTATCCAGAAGGGAGTTAAAAAGTCCCTCCTCCCGCTCCCCGATCAGTGGTCAGAGGAGATGAGCCCCCAGCAGTCCCCTACGGGAACATCCCCCTGAGTCTGCCCGCCTCAGACACCCTCTCCAGAGCAAGCAGGTAGGCAGCAGTGCGCATGTGTAACTTGCGCTTCTGGGAGATCTCAAAGACAGCGTCAAAGCTCTCATACATCATTCGCTCAAGCTCCTCCATTACCTGTTCAAAGGACCAGCGGAGCTCATAGAAGTTCTGCACCCACTCAAAGTAGCTCACCGTCACCCCCCCTGCGTTGCAGAGGATGTCGGGAATCTGGAAGATCCCGTTTTCAAAGAGAATGTTGTCGGCGTCCGGCGTGACCGGACCGTTGGCCGCCTCGGCGATCATCCGGGCCTTGATGTTGGGAGCGTTCTCCCGGGTGATCTGGGCCTCCAGGGCGGCCGGGATGAGGATGTCACACTTCAGTTCCAGCAACTCCTCATTGGTGATCTCATCCGTGTCCGTAAAGCCCAGAACAGTCCCGTTCTCCTTCACATACTCCATCAGCTTGGGAATATTTAGACCATCATCCTTGAAGATCCCTCCGTTGACATCACTTACTGCGACCACTTTCATGTCGTGACGGTAGGCAGCCAGCGCCGCATAGCTGCCCACGTTTCCAAACCCCTGCACCACCACAGTAAGCCCCTGGTTGGACCAGCCCAGCTTCTCCAGCGCCCTCACCACCGCCATGATGCAGCCAAAGCCGGTGGCCTCCTTTCTGCCCAGTGAGCCGCCCAGGGCGATGGGCTTGCCGGTAACCACCCCGGTCACCGTGTGCCCGTTGAGGATTGAGTAGGTGTCCATGATCCAGGCCATGGTCTGCTGGTTAGTATTAACGTCGGGCGCCGGGATGTCCACGTGGGGGCCGAAGAAGCGGGCCAGTTCAAAGGTGTAGCGGCGGGTAAGGCGCTCCAAGTCCTCCAGGGTGAACTTGCTCGGGTCACATACCACCCCCCCCTTGGCCCCGCCGTAGGGCAGGTTCATCACCGCACACTTCCAGGTCATCCATACTGCAAGGGCAGTAACCTCGTCCTCGCTTACCTGGGGATGAAACCTGATCCCTCCCTTGGTAGGCCCGCGCCAGTCGTTGTGGTAGCTGCGGTAGCCGTCCAGCACGTGGGTGTTGCCGTCCCGGTCCTCAAAGGGGATGGAGACCTTGACCACTCGCTTGGGCTTGCGCAGCCTGGCCCAGAGCCGGGGCTCGAGGTGCAGGATCTCCGCTGCCGTGTCCAGCTGCTGGACGGCCATCTCAAAAGCGGTGGGGACTGTCTTGGGGGCTTTCTCGGTGGTTACCGCCAACGCACGCCTTCCTCCGTCCCTGGCTGGGACCTAGCGATTATACTCTTGACTGGGAATTAACCCGAGGAGGCAAGTGATGACAAATGCCAGGCTCAGCGCGCGTCTCGCTAGGTTCTCGCTGTGGGGAGCATTCGCCCTCGCTCTTGCACTCACTCTGGGCAGGGGAGGTAGCCTCAGCGCCGAAGAGTCCAAGTTTGCCACCTACAACCGCGACCCCCTGCCCAAGATAAAGATCCTCTCCCCCCGGGAGGGGGAGGTGCTGCCCGAGGGGCAGGAGGTGGTGGTGCGCTACGAACTTACTGGCCTGATCCCCAAGGAGGGGGGCTACCACGTCCACATCATCCTGGACGACGAGCCCTACCGGGCCAGCTACAACTTGTCCAGTTTCAACCTGGGTGTACTGCCCAAGGGGAGCCACACCCTGCGCATCTTCCCCAGCCGCCCGTGGCACGAGTCCTTTAAGAACCAGGGGGCCTACGACGAGGTCAACTTCATCGTGGGCGAGCCGGACGGCAAGTACTGGATCGACCACAGCAAGCCCACCCTCACCTTCAGCCGACCCAAGCGGGGAGCCACCTACGGGGCGGATCTCGCCGACCGCCTGCTGATTGACTTCTACGTCCACGGCCTCACCCTGGGCAAGGACGGCTACCACGTGCGCATCACCTTTGACGACCAAAGCTACCTGCTCACCGTCTGGGCTCCCCTCTACCTGGAGAACATCCCCGACGGCGAGCACCACGTAAAGATTGAGCTCCTGGACAAGGACGGCAACCTGGTTAACGCCAACTTCAACCCCAGCGAAGGCACCTTTTCCGTAGACCGGGGGAAGCGAAAATAGGGACCTGGGGGTCGCCCCGGAGTACCGGCCTGCCCTAGGGCGCAGCACACTTCCGACCGGACCGGCCTCCGGGGCGACCCCTGCTAGGCTCAGCTAGGCTCTGCTCCTAGGTCCACGGACCATCCCTCAGTTCAGTCGCTCGGCGGGGGTGAGGTGGGCTCTGAGCACCACCCTCAGCCGGGACAAGACCTGGAAGGGGTCATCCACCAGCTCCTTCATCAGGTCAGTGATTTCCCCCTCGTAGCCCCTGATGAGCTCGGTGAGGATCAGCCTCTCCTTGAACCGCACCATCACCACGATGTCAAAGTGGCTGCGCTCCTCGTCGGAGAAGGGCAGGAGGACAAACTGACCCGCCTCCTCGCCGAGCAGGAAGGGAAGCACGATGGCTTTCCACTCCACCTCAGTGGGAAATGCTCCGACAATCTTGATCTTCATTCTTCTATCCTCCTTTAGTGGATTGTCATGCTACTACGCCCTAGGGCACTATATATATACCTCATAATGGCCTGATTGTTTCACATTCTCTATATACCATCTGGTAAGAATTGCTAATTAATGTTAATATTCTGTATTACGTTATGGAGGGCCAGCCTGAGACCCCGGGCCGGGGCTGCCACCGGTATGGCCCCTTGCTACCACCCGGCCCGGGGTCCCAGGCCATCTAGGCCGTGCTCAGTTCAGTTTCTCGGTGGGAAGAATGCAGCTTGCCGCCTCTGCCTCACCTCTCAGTAGCTGATTCAGTTTCTTGAGTGCGGGGACGGTGCCGATGGGGTCGTTCATGACTCCCTCAATAAGCTCCCCCAGGGATCGTTCAAAGTTCTCCTCCCCCTCCGCCAGGTTTCGCCTTACCTCGCTGTATATGGGCCTGCCCTCCAGGAATATGACCAGGTTTACATCCAGTACCTGTCTCCCCTCATGGGGAGTGGCGAAGCTGAACAGGCGCACCTCCACCAGCCCCATCGGGGTGGAAAGCAGAATGCCCACCGCAGCGATGTCCTGATGCTGCCTTACACCAGCATATTTGCAAGACATAACATATCCCTCCTATCTTAAGATTGGCCATACCGATAGCAAGCATACAAGATACCCTGGCTGTGAGCGGTTTTTGTCTATTTCCTCCCCCATCTCAGTCGGCCTGGGCGGGGGACGCTCGCATCGCCTTCTTCCCCGGGCTGGTTTGGTCCAACCTTTCCTCACCTGTGACCCAGGTCATACCGGGGCTGGCTAGGCGGTGCTATGAAGGCACAGTGGTGGACATCTTGGTGATCAACACCGGAGGCTCAACCTCCAAGTTCGCCCTCTACCGGGACGGCGAGGTCTACTGCTACCGGGAGGTGGAGATCCCCCCCGAGGTGCGCCAGCTTCCCGTCCAGGCCCAGCTTGAACCCCGCTACCGCCAGCTGAGGGAGTTTCTCTCCACCGAGCGCATCGGGGTGGACCGTTTGACCGCCATCGCCTGCCGGGGCGGCATCCTCGCCCCCCTGCCCCGCTGGGGGGTCTACTACGTTGACCACCACATGCTGGACGATCTCTCAAGCGGCCGCTACGGCGAGCACCCCTCCAACCTCAGCGCCCAGCTGGGCCACCGCCTGACCCTGGAGGAGGGCAGGGACCTTCCCCTCTTCGTGGTGGACCCCATCACCATTGATGAGTTTCCCAGCCGATCCCGCCTAAGCGGGGTCCCCGAGGTGGAGCGCCGCTCCCGCTTCCACGCCCTAAACCTCCACTATGTCTGCCGCCTGGCCGCCGCCTCCCTGGGCAGGGAGCTTGACCAGTGCGACCTGGTGGCAGTCCACCTGGGCACCGGCATCTCGGTCATCGCAGTAGAGCAGGGCAGGGTGATTGATGTAAACGATGCTCTGCTGGGAGAGGGCCCCTTCACCGTGGAGCGGGCCGGTACCCTCCCCCTCAGAGGGGTTTTGGAGCTGGCCGAGCTCTACCCCCTCCGGGTGCTCAGGGAAAAGCTTGCCAAGCAGTCGGGTTTTCGCGCATATCTTGGCACCAGCGACTTTCGCCAGGTGGAGGAGCGCATCAAGCGGGGCGACGAGTATGCCCGGCTGGTCTTTGACGCCTTCATGGACCGGCTGGTCAAGGAGATCGGGGCCATGATCGGCCTCCTTGACGGTCGCCAGCAGGCGGTGGTGATCACCGGCTCAATGCTCAGAAGCGATCTCCTCTCCCGCGAGCTTACTGCCCGCCTTGACTGGGTGGGCAAGGTGATCCTTTATCCCGGCAACTTTGAGATGGAGGCCCTGGGCGAGGGAGTGGAGCGGGTGCTTAGGGGGATAGACGAGGCCTACCCCTACCCCAGTGAGGACAAGCGGGTTTCGGTGATCACCGACTTCCACGAGCTCCGCCGGGCCGCCGCCGAGGTGGAGTCGGCCAGCCCCCTCATCCTGGCGGGAGGAGCCGACCCCCACTGGCGCGACTTCATCCGTACCCTCTCCCACCTTGACCCCGGCAAACTGGTGGTGGTGGACACCCCGGAGCAGGTGGCCAAACTCAACCACGACCGCCTCCCCCCCAAGGTGGAGGTGGTCTCTAGTCAGCACCCCGCCAAGCTGGCCGTCCAGCGCGCCCTGAGCGAGCGGGGCGTCTTGGTAAAGCTTTCCATCTCCACCGACCGCCTGCTCCACGAGCTTTTGGCTGCCATCTCCGAGCTCTATCCCTCCGACCGCCGCCCCTTCCTCAGCCACGTCGCCGTGCTGGAGAACCGCCGCAGCCGCAAGCTCCTGCTCATCACCGACGGTGGCCTCAACGTGGCCCCAGACCTGGAGCAGAAGATAAAGATCCTCAAAAACGCCGTCTGGGTGGCCCATGCGCTGGGCATTGAGCGGCCCAAGGTTCTCCTCCAGGCGGGCATGGAGGACCACGGCCAGGACTTCCCCGCCATCCGCGACGCCCGCGAAATCAAGCGGCGCTGGCAGGCGGGCGAGATCCCCGACTGCATCGTGGACGGCCCCTTTGGGGTGGATGTGGCCCTGAGCGCCGATTCCGCCCGGGCCAAGGGGATCGACTCGCCGGTGGCCGGCCAGGCCGACATCATCGTCGCCGCCAACCTTGAAGCGGCCAACATGGCAGTAAAGAGCGTGCTTCTATTTACCGGCGCTCACTGGGCCGGGGTGATCGTGGGCGGTCCCATCCCGGTGGTGCTGGGCAGCCGGGGCGACGATCCCGAGTCGCGCCTCCTCTCCGTGGCCCTGGGACGGGTTCTCTCCCGTGCCCTGGAGGTCCACGCTACCGCCTAGCCAAATCTGGCCCGATAGGAGAGGGGAGAGGTGGTGCGAAGCCCTTAGATGATAAGATACCCCCATAGGGTATCTAGCCATGGAGGTTAACTACCATGGATCAGCTGGGTAGAATTGACTTTCGGGGCATCTGGCTGGGCTTTGGACTGTTTAGCGCCCTGCTCTTTCTTATCTGCGCCGCCCTCACCCCCCTCTACAGCACCGAGGCTCATCTAACCATCTTTCGCATGATGTATCCCGGCTTCACCTGGTTCTCCTGGGGCATGATCGCCTACGCCACCCTGCTAAGCTTCATCTACGGCGCCCTCTCTGCCTGGGTGCTGGTGAAGCTTATGATCTGGAGCTCGGGTAAGGGTGCTGGCTAGTCCTCCTCTGAGCGGGAGGGTCTGCGTGGTGGGGGCTGGCCCCTCGGGGCTTTCCGCCGCCTATGCCCTGGCCCGGGCCGGCTTTGAGGTGGAGGTCTTTGAGCGCTCCCATACGGTGGGCCACCGCTTCCACGGCGACTTCCAGGGGCTGGAGAACTGGTCCTGGGAGCAGGACGTGGTGGAGGAATTGGAAAGCCTCGGCCTTCCCGCCTCCTGCCTCTACCTCACCCCGGTGATGGGCTCCGTCTTCATTGGTCCCGACGGGAGCCGTGCCGAGGCGGTCTGCCAGGATCGCCCTTTCTACTACCTGGTCAGGCGCGGACCGATGGAGGAGAGCCTGGACCGCCGCCTGCTCGCCCTGGCCCAGCAGGCGGGGGTGACGGTCCACTTCGGTGAGGCGATAAGGGAGATCCCCTTCCTTCCCGCCATCGTGGCCACCGGTCCCCGCAAGCCCAACGCCCTCGCCATGGGCTACGTCTTCAAGACCGACGACAGGCTCCGTTCCTTTGGGGTGATGGACGACCGGCTGGCCCCCGGCGGCTACGCCTACCTGCTCACCTACGGCGGCAGCGGCACCCTGGCCACGGTGCTGGCCCGCGACCACGAGCGGGGCAGGGACTATCTTCGCCGCACGGTGGACTTCTTCCGTGCCCAGGTTGACTTTCCCATGGAGGATGAGCAGTTCTTCGGCGGGGTAGGAAACATCTCCCCGCCCAAGACGGCCATGCGCGGCCGCCGCCTCTTCGTGGGGGAGGCGGCCGGCTTCCAGGACGCCCTGTGGGGATTTGGCCTGCGCTTTGCCATGCTCTCCGGCCTGCTTGCCGCCCGTGCCCTGATCAGGGGAGAGGACTATGACCGGCTGTGGCGAGACCGCCTCACCCACCCCCTGATGGTGGGAGTGGCCAACCGCTTCCTGTGGGATGT
>JALSIF010000118.1 GCA_026981635.1 bacterium
CCCTTCCCTCCCTCAGTCTCTCCGCCGACCCCTCCAGCGGCACCCCACCAATCACCGTTGAGCTCACCCTCACCTTCCAGCACTACCGCCCCATCACCGCCGCCTACCTGGACCTGGAGGGGGACGGTGTCTACGAGACCGACATCTCGGGCGAAGGCCCCACCACCCTGCCATCTAGAACAGGAACCATCACCTATAATCTAGAGATCCTGCCCCCCCGCCCCCACCTCATCGCCGCCCGGGTGGTGGACGACCTGGGCAACACCGCCCAGGACTCGGTGCTCATCACCTTGGGCGATGCGGGTCTTCCCCCCATCGCCAAGCTCACCCTCCCCCTGCGCAACTACTACTGGGGAGAGGCCCACCTGGGGGGCGGAAACACCCTCCGCCTCACCCTGGATGCCTCCGCCTCCACCGACCCGGGCGGGGGCACGCTGGAGTTCTCCTTTGACCCCGAGGGGAGAGGAAGTTTTGGCTCCTTTGGCTCCGACCCCACCTTCACCTTCTCCCCCCTCCGGCCGGGCACCTACCACCCCCAGGTGATGGTGCGAAACGAGGCCGGCCTCACCTCGGTCGCCTCCACCAACTTCACCCTGCGCGCCATGGGCAAGGAGGTGGTCGCCGACGGCCACAAGCAGGGCGAGCTGCTCTCCATGGCCGAGGTGGACGGCAGGCCCGCCATCGCCTTCATTGACCAGAGCGAAAACTCCCTCAAGTTTGCCCTCAACTCTGCCGCCGACGGCTCGGGGAGCTGGGATATCCAGACCCTGGACCCCCAGGCAGCCCTTAGCCGTCCCTTCCTCAAGGTCATCGGCGGCCTGCCCGTGATCCTCTATTTGGGCACTAACCCCTCCGCTCTAAATCTGCTGGTAAACGACCAGCCCGATGCCTCTGGCACCTGGACCAAGAGGACCGTCTCTGCCGGCAGCACCTCCAATTACACCCTGGCCGAGGTGGACGGCCGCCCCGCCGTTGCCTACTCCAGGGGAGGGGTGCTCACCTTCGCCCTAAACGACCAGCCCGACGGCTCCGGCACCTGGACCACCCAGCAGATAGCCGACGAAACCGCCTTCCATCTCTCCCTGGCGGTGGTGGGTGGGGTCCCCATGGTGGCCTACTATCCCCTGGCCGACCGGGTGCTGAAGCTTGCCGTGGCAAGCCAGGCCGACGGCCTGGGCAGCTGGAACATCCAGGTGGTTGACCCCGATTCCAACACCGGCCGGAACCCCTCCCTGCTGGAGGTACAGGGCCGCCCCGCCATCGCCTACCGCGACCCCAACGAGAACGCCTTAAACTTTGCCATCAACTCGGCCGCCGACGGGTCGGGAAGCTGGAGCTTCTCCACCATCACCACCGGCGCCGGCTACTACCCCTCCCTGGCCATCATTGACGGCCGCCCGGCGGTGGCCTACCGCGGTCCTGGTCTGCTCCAACTCGCCCAAAACGACCAGCCCGACGGCCTGGGCAGCTGGACCATCCAGAATGTTACCTCTGCCAACGACCCCGGCTGGTCGGCCTCCCTGGCGATAGTGGGGGGCCTGCCCCAGGTGGCCCACTACGCCAGACAGAACGGCACCCCGGTCCTCTCGGTCAACGACCAGCCCGACGCCTCGGGCAGCTGGACCAGCTATGAGGTTATTCCCGGCGGGAGCTCCCCCGGGCTGGGGCTTTCTGCCGCCTTCATCAACGGCCGCCCCGCGGCGAGCTTCCTGGACTTTGCCAGCGGTGAACTCCTCTTTGCCCTAAACGACCAGCCCGACGGCTCCGGCACCTGGCAGGTAGTAAACACCGGCCAGACAGGGGACCTCACCAACCCCAGCTACTCCATCACCTCCCTGGCCGAGGTGGGGGGAGTGCCCATGATTGCCTTCTCCACTTCAACCGGACTTGAACTGGTGGTAAACGACCAGCCCGACGGCTCGGGCACCTGGACCAAATACACGGTGGACCCCTCCGGGCTGGGGACCTCCATGCCCTCCCTGATGGAGATTGACGGCCGCCCCGCCATCGCCTACACCAGGCTTTCTGGAAACGACCTCTATTTCGCCATCAACGACCAGCCCGACGGCTCGGGAAGCTGGACCATCCTCCCCCTTGAGACCGATGCCAGCATAGGCTCCCACTACCCCCATCTGGGCCTGCTGTCAAGCGGTCTGCCCGCCATCTCCACCCGCGACCTCAACAACAGCAAGATCTGGTTCTTCGTTGCCGACAGCGCCGACGGCACCGGAAGCTGGTCCATGACCGAGGTAGTAAACAACACCTCCTTCTTCTTTGGGCCTGCCTCCTGGATGCCGTTTGGCGACCTGCCCACCATCGTCGCCCGGGTGGACGGGACGGGGCTGGCCCTGATCCAGAACGACCAGCCCGACGCAAACGGCACCTGGACCACCATCCAGGTCAACTCCACCGAAACCGCCTTCAGCTACTTTGACCTGGGCACGGTTGACGGCCATCCAGCCCTTGCCGGCTTCAACGGGGTCCTCCCCACCCTCCACCTCAGCCCCACCGGCGACCCCAGCGCCGACTGGGTGGGGATGAAGCTGCCCTACTCCCAAGGCACCCTCTACAACAACACCCAGCTCCTCACCCTGCCCGACGGCTCCCCCCTGGTCATCTTCTACGACCACGACACCGGCCAGGTGATCGCCTCCCGCCCCCTCAACTGAGCAGGTAGAGATAGGGCAAAGCAGGAAAAGCCGACCTACCCCACCGGCTGGGAATATCGGCTACCTTGGCGGAGAGGCGAGGGCTGCTGCCTCACTCCCGAAGCCGCCGCCAGACCTCCTCTGCCCTTACCCCCTCCACCCTGACCCGTTTTCTGCGGCCGGTATGGCCGGAGATGATGCTTACCTGCCCCTCCGCCACCCCTAGCCAGCGGGCGATGAGCCTCACCACCGACCGGTTGGCCCTGCCCCCCTCAGGCGGTGCGGAAACCTGCACCTTGACCATCTCGCCGTGTACCCCCACCACCCGCTCCCGCCTGGCCCGGGGACTGACCAGAAGGGAGATGACCACCCCATCACCGCTCTCCTCCACCATCGCCACCATACATAATCTAGCTTTGCTGTAGTGGAGCCCAAACCTCCCCTTCCTCTTGACACCGTAATCAGTTTTTGTTAAAGTGCATTCCCAATCCACTACCAGCGGAGGAGAGCAGACATGGGGAAAGGTCTTCTTTCCACCGGTTTGGTGATACTTCTCGGCTTTCTACTTTCCTCTTGTGGAGGGTCGGCCAGGGACCGGGGACAGGGCTCTCCCCCCGATGAAGGGACGGCTCTTTCTGCATCTCCCACCCCCCGTGAAGGACAGGGGAGCGTCACCTCCTCCCCCCCCTCCCTTCCCCGGGATGTCATCCAGCCTTGGGAGGAGCTGACCGAGGAGGGCTACGTCTCGGCTAAGAGTGCGGGCGACTTTGGCGGCCTTACCGGCCTTGACCCCCTTTCTGGAAAGAGCGCTGAGACCAAGGGCACAAGCGCCATCAGCCCCGCCTCCCGCT
>JALSIF010000119.1 GCA_026981635.1 bacterium
GCGGGGGCGCATCCTGGCGGCGGGAAAGCCCGCGGAGGTGCGCCAGCGCTTCCCCGGAGCGCCGGTCCTGGAGTTTGAGGGGGGGCTGATGCTTCCCGGCCTAATCAACCCCCACTGCCACCTGGAGCTTGAGTTCTGCAAGGGGCGGGTGAGCTACACGGGGGACTTTGTGGAGTGGCTACAGCAGATCAGGGAGCTCAAGCAGGAGCAGGCGGGAAGGCCGGTTCCGGTGGCCGATTCCCTCAGGGAGCTTCTCTCCTCGGGAGTGACCACCCTGTGTGACCACTACACCATGGAGGAGGAGATCCCCTGGGAGGAGATCGGGCGCTCGGGCATCCGCTACTTCGGTTTCAGGGAGGTCTTCCAGTTCAACAACCACAACCCCAGGCTGGATGAATCACTGGGCTTTCCTCCCCGCTACAGCTATGCCGCCCACTCCCCCTACACCACCTCGGCCGAGGTGGCGGCCCTCACCCGGCGCTGGGCGCGGCGGATGGGGCGGGCCTACTCAACCCATCTCAGCGAGTTTCCCGAGGAGCTCACTTTCGTTGAGCGGGGCGAAGGAGAGGGGATAAGGAGGCTCATTGAGCTGGCGGGGGCCGACGACCCCGACTTTCGGGGGACCGGGCTCAGCCCCATCGCCTACTTTCACCGGCTGGGCATCCTCTCGCGGCGCACCTACGCCGTCCACTGCAACTACCTCACCCCGGGGGACGCCTGGCGGCTGGCCCGGTCGGGGGCAACGGTGGTCTTCTGCCCCAACAGCCACCGCTACTTCGGCCACCGGGACTACCCCCTGGCGGAGCTGATGGTGGCGGGGGTGAGGGTGGCCATCGGGACCGACAGCCTGGTCTCCAACCGGGGGCTGAACCTGTGGGACGAGGTGGCCACCGCCAGGGAGAGCTTCCCCATGGTAAGGCCCGAGCAGTGGCTCACCATGGTGCTCTCAAACGGCTACCAGCCCCTGGGGATCACGGCCAAGGCGGGAAGGCTTGCCCGGGGAGGCCTTGGGGACCTGGCCATCTACCCCTACCAGGGGGAGGCGAGGCTGGAGACGGTGTTTGACTACCTGGTCAGCGAGAAGCCCAGGACCCTGGCTACGGTGGTGGGGGGCAGGGTGGTCTTAGGGGCCGAGGTGGCTCAGCCGGCCACCGGCCCGTAGGGCGGCCATAAAGGGGCCATTTTCTTTCTGATTTCTGAATCATCCTACTCATCACCATAAAAAAGCGGCCATTTTTGGCCGCCTCAGGGGGCGGTTTTGGCCGTCGGTCTGGCCGCAACTCTGGCCTCCAACTGGCCGCTTCCGTTGGGGCCGGGGGAGGGGTGGTCGGCCTCCTCCCGCTCCGGCTCCTCCCGGCGGGGGTGGAAGGCGCAGTCGCCCTCCTCGTGGACCAGGCGCTCGCGCAGGAGGGCGATCTTTTTGGGCAGGGCGGGGTCAACCTCGCCCAGGTGCTTGAGCTCCCGTGCCCAGCTGGCCAGGGCGCTGAGCAGTCGGGCCGCCTGGGCGGGGGTGATGTCGCCCAGGGCATCGCCGGCGGTGAGGCTGGCAAGTACCGCTCCGGCCAGGCAGGCCACCAGGGCGCGCTGGCCCTCCGCACTGGCCAGCTCAGGGTCGGCCAGCAGGTGGTCCAGGATGTGGTCCACGTCTACAAGGTTGCTGAGGGAGTTGCGGTTGGTGGGGAGGGGCTCGCCGTAGTGGAGAACCATGAGCTGGCGCAGCCAGCGGCGCTGGGTCCTCACCGAGACGCCGGTGATCTGGGCCACCTCCCGCTGGGTGTAGCCCCGGCCAAGCAGTTCCAACACTCTGGACTGGGTCTCCCGTGAGTAGGCCATAGCACTGACCATGGTAGGGAGGTAGTGTCAAGGAGTGATCAAGACACAAATAAACGACAGGTACATTAGATATGGTATTATCTGACAGCTGGAGGATGAATGATGACCAGAGGAAGAGGAAAGCCACGCCCCAGTGACATTCAGATTAAGAGGGAGCTGGTAACAGCCATCATTGAGGACGATGTCCTGGCATTGGAAGATCTGCTGAGGGAGAAAGCTCCGGTTAACTTCAAGCTGGAGGTCTTGGGGGAGGATGAGGTATGGCGAATCACGAGCATGGTGAATATTGAGGTTGCGGAGGCTGTGGCCAGCTGGACCCCCCTGCACCTTGCCTGCTACTTGGGCAATGCAGAAGCCGCTGATCTGCTCCTTCGTGCGAGGGCGAGAATAGGAACTAAGGACTTGCTAGGAAGAGAGCCTTTTGACTATGCTCCTAACAACCATGAATTTCAGGAACTGAGAGGGCTGGTTGAAAAACAGAGTGGTGAGCATGAGTGTGATCCGCTTCAGGAAGCTGATGAGATTCTGATTTCCGAATTTGTGTATCCATATGACGATATTCCATTTGATTACGAACTAGGTGAGTATGAGGATCATGAAGATGGGGATGAAACTGAGTAAGTAAGCCTGACTGCAATCGGCTTTGCTCTAGGCTTGGGTTTAGTCCTTCCAGAACTCCAGGTCAATGAGGGACCAGGTGGTTTCCCTCCCCACCGTGATGCGCTTGAATGGTTTCAGGCGGCCCTGGTCGTCAACCAGGATGATCTGGTAGTCGCCCGCCCGGGGGAGGGTGGCGATGATGTATCCCTCATCGGTTGCGCGGTAGACCTGACGGAAGGGACTTTGGCGGGCACCCTCGCCCACCGCGGTGATCACCAGGCGCTGGTCGGGCGCAAAACCCACCCCCACCAGGCCGTAGTCGTCTACCGGGGCCAGGGCCAGCTCGCCGATGAGCATGGTGCGCTGGGGAAAGAAGATGGCGGCGGGGTAGCTCTCCCGGCCCGAGCCGCGGAAGTAGAAGGTGATGGTCTCCTCCTCGGCGTCCAGGGCGTAGCTTCCCACCTGGTAGGTGCGCTTGGTGTAGGGGCGGCGGGGGTCGGCCGAGCTTATGCGGGTTACCCGCACCACCTTGCCGTCGGGGAAGAAGAAGAGGTCGTAGGTAAAGACCACCTCACGGTCAAGCTCCATCCCCCGGCGGGAGCCCCGGAGGTGGTTGGTCTGGCCCATGAGATGGTCAAACAGGTCGGTCAGGTTGGGCCTGACCGAGGGGTCGCCGAAGACCACCTGGGCCCTGCCCGGTTCCGCTAGGGGGAGGGCCAGGGCGAGGGCGGCAAGCAGGCTCAGGGTGGCTCTGGCTGCCATGGCAATAGATTCTGACCCCGGGGGGGGAAAGATGTTCGTCCCGGGGCTCCTCAGCCGGAGGAGGCGGCCACCTCCTCCTTCTCCTGGAAGACCAGCTTGGAGATCTCGGCGGCCATCCTCTTGGTGGCCTCAATCAGCGCCTGGGCGGCGGGGTGCTCGGGGTGGCTCACCACCAGGGGGACGCCCCGGTCGCCACTCTGGCGCAGCTCGTCCATCAAGGGGATCTGGCCCAATAGGGGGACCCCCGCCTCGCGGGCGGCCTCCTCACCGCCCCCCTCGCCGAAG
>JALSIF010000120.1 GCA_026981635.1 bacterium
GATACTCATCTTCTCTGAGTATGCCGACACCGTTGAGTACATAGGTAATGCTTTTAGAGGAGAAGTTGAGTTTCCACCCCACTTCTTAGACGGCGTGGACCTGCCTGATGGGTTTGCCGCCCAGGCTGTGCGGCATATAAGTTCTGCGGCAAAGCGCTCGGGAATCAAACGCGCAGCGGAGGACTTTGCTCCCCAGTTCAATGATGCCAAGCAGAGGCCTGAAAAACAGCTTTACGTCCTGGTATCAACCGATGTACTCAGTGAGGGGGTCAACCTACAGGCGGCCGATGTGATCATCAACTATGACCTCCACTGGAACCCGGTGAAGCTTATCCAGCGCATCGGCCGAATCGACCGGCTAGGCAGTCCCCATGAGGAGGTATTCGTCTACAACTTCCTACCCCACCGGAAAACCGAAGAGATAATGAGGCTGGAGGAGAGGCTTAGGAAGAGGTTTGATGAGCTTACCCAGATCGTAGGTGAGGACCAGAGTTTCCTCGCCCCTGATGAGCGGCTGGCCAGGACCTTTGAATACTTCAAACGTCCCTACGTGGATGTGGTTGATGAAGATGACCTTGCTGAGGATGAGGAGGCCGCCAGCCTTGATCTATACCTGAGAGACCTGGAAGAAGAACTCAAAAAGCTCAAGGAAAAGTATCCAGCCACCTACAAGAGAATCACCCAGATGCCGGGAAGGGTCTGGTCCTCAATGGCAGCCAGGGCGGTCAATGGCGAGCCGGTTAAGCCTGGTGTAGTCAGCTTCCTGCGAGCCCAAGGAAACTTTTATCGGCTGATTAAACTGGAGGAGCCAGAGGGAACTATCCGTGGACTGGACGAAGACCTTCGCTATGAACTTCTCAAACAACTTAAATGCGATAAGGATGAAAACAGGCAGAAGCCGCCCCAGGATTTCCATGGGAAGGTAACCAAAATTGAGAAGGCATTCATTGAGTGGGCGAGAGTGGAGCTTCCAAGGGTCTTGGAAGGGGGCAGAATGAGAAGCGTACAATTGCTCAAAAAAAAGCTTAAAACTGCAAAAAAATACCTTTTGAGAAATTTGGGTGAATCTAAAACAGAGAAGGCAGAGAAATTGGCAGAGGAGATTGAAGATCTAATTGAAGATATAATTAATGTCATAGATTACCACACTCTTAATAAAACCCAACTAAGCGCCCTGCTCAGGTTCCAAAGCAGGGTGCTCCAAGTGCAGGACCTAAGAGAGCTCCACCGTGTAGTTTGCTCAAAGCGAGAGCTGGAAACATCATCCCTCGCAGACTCGGGGGAGGAAGAACTAAGGCAAGAACCTGTAATTGAAGTCATCTGTTCCATGGGCTTGGTGGGGGAGGATGGTGGGCAGGTTTCCGCTGGGGAAGGCACCTAAGGCCCCTAACCCCTACCCCACCCGCTCCATCTCTGCCTCCTCCCTGCCCTGGGGCTGGAGGGTGAGGATCTTTTTGATGAAGAGGCTAAAGAGGGGGTGGGGGGCGACCGGGCGGCTCTTGAACTCGGGGTGAAACTGGACGGCGAAGAAGCAGGGGTGGTCGGCAAGCTCCACCATCTCCACCAGGTCGCTCTGGGGGTTTATCCCCGAAAAGACCATCCCGTGGCGGGCAAGGATCTCCCGATAGTCGTTGTTTACCTCGTAGCGGTGGCGGTGGCGCTCATAGACCAGCTCCTTGCCGTAGGCCTCGGCGGCCAGCGTCCCCGGCACCACCTGGCAGGGGTAGCTGCCCAGCCGCATGGTCCCCCCCTTGGCGTCCACCGCCTTCTGCATCTCCATGAGGTCAATCACCGGGTGGGGGGTGTCGGGGTTGAACTCGGTGGAGTTGGCCTCGGCTAGGCCGCAGACGTGGCGGGCAAACTCAATTACCGCACACTGGAGCCCCACGCAGATGCCAAAGAAGGGCACCCCCCGCTCCCGGGCCACCCGGATGGCGTTGATCTTGCCCTCCATCCCCCGCTCGCCAAAGCCGTAGGGAATGAGCACCCCGTCAAAGGTGGGGATGAGCTCCTCCGCCTCGGCAAGGGAAAGGTCGGTTGCGTCCACCGGCACGATCTCAAGGTTTACCCGGTGGGCGATGGCGGCGTGGGTGAGGGCCTCGTTGATGGAGAGGTAGGAGTCGCGAAGCTTGGTGTACTTGCCCACCATGGCGATGCGCAAAAGTCCTTGGGCAGTGTCACGGTTGCTAAGCATCTTTTCCCAGTCGCTCAGGTCCAGCTCGGTCACCGGAAGCTCCAAGAGGGAGAGGATCTTCTGGCTGAACCCCTGCTCGGCGAGCATGCCGGGGATGTCGTAGATGGAGGCCACATCGCGCCCCTCAAAGACCAGCTCGGGGTCAACGTCGGTGAAGAGGGCGATCTTCTCCTTCACCTCGCGGGGCAGGGGGACGCTGGTGCGGCAGAGGATCATGTCGGGCTGGATGCCGATGGAGCGAAGCTCGCGCACCGAGTGCTGGGTGAGCTTGGTCTTGAGCTCACCGGTGGAGCCCAGCTTGGGGACCAGGGTGACATGCAGGTTTACGTAGTTGGGCCGGCCGATCTCCGAGCGGAGCTGGCGGATGGCCTCCAGGAAGGGGAGGCCCTCAATGTCGCCCACCGTCCCGCCCGTCTCCACGATGCAGACGTGGGCGTCGTGCTCCATGGCGGCGCGGCGGATGCGGGCCTTGATCTCGTTGGTCACATGGGGGATCACCTGGACGGTGGCACCCAAAAACTCCCCCTTGCGCTCCTTCTCAATCACCGTCTGGTAGACCTGGCCGGCGGTCACGTTGGCCAGCCGGGTCAGGTTGGTGTTGAGGAAGCGCTCGTAGTGGCCCAGGTCCAGGTCGGTCTCCGCCCCGTCCTCGGTGACGAACACCTCCCCGTGCTGGATGGGGTTCATGGTGCCCGCATCCACGTTGAGGTAGGGGTCCATCTTGAGGGCGGTCACCCGGTAGCCGTGGGCCTTAAGGAGCAGTCCCAGGGTGGCGCTGGCTATCCCCTTGCCCAGTCCGGAGATGTTTCCCCCCGTCACGAAGACGAAGCGAGTCGCACTGCGATGAGCCATTCCCCGTAGTCCTCCTACGGGAGAGCCATTGTGCCACCTTTGGCGGGATTAGTCAAAGCGGGCTAAGCTTCACCTGATGGCAAAGGGGGAAAGCCCAGCGGGAGGAAGCCCCTCCCCCCTGGAGAGGGTGCACCTCAAGCTGGTAGAGACGGAGGAGGAGCGGGCGCTCCTTGACCGGTTTGTCCGCCAGCACCACTCCTACGCGCGAAGCTACAGGTCGGCCGGCGAGGGGATTGACTGGCTGGCCATGCTTGACGGCGAGGTGGTGGCGGTGGTGGGGATCGGCGATCCCATCCACCCGGCCCCCCAGGGCCTGCTTGAGCACCTGGGGATCAGCAAGGCCCAGTATGGGCAGAACCTGATGCACTTTGCCTACCACTGGCGCTTCTGCGTGGCAAGGCGGATCCCCAACCTG
>JALSIF010000121.1 GCA_026981635.1 bacterium
TTGAGGGGGGTGACCACACCGGGATTTAGGGGGACGTCCTGGTCGGGAGTAAAGACCGGCGCCCAGGCCAGGCTCTTCCACCGCCGGTACCAGGTGGGAGGAAGGTCTCTATCAGTAAGCTCGGTACCCAGAATCCTTATCTGGGTGGCCGGCTTGAAAGCCACCACCCCATCACCGGGGGTGGCGGCCTCGGTGGCATAGGCGTAGTGTTTGCCACCCAGGCTGAGGGGCGGGTTGAGGGAAATAAGGTCTGGCTCCCCCTCCCTGCCCCCCGCCTCGGGAGAGGCTTGATATTCGGTGTTTTGCTCCCTGGGAGAGGAGGCAGACTGCATGGAGGGAAGCTCTAGCAGCCGCTCTAGCTCCTCAATGGTGATTACCAGGACGATGTCTTTGCTTCCATACTCGGGGCGGATGATGGAGCGGATGGCACCCACCAGCTTGCCGTCAAGGTAGACCGGGGCCCCGCTTACCCCGTCGGGCAGGCCGTGGTAGCGATCCACCGGATCACCGTAAGCACGGGCGATGAAGCCAAAGAAGTGGGGAACCTTGCCGGTCCGCTGGCGCACTCCGGTAAGGGAGAGCACCTCAAGTTTGAACTCCTCAATTTTGGGCGGGTCAAAGGTGGCCCGGGCGGTGAGGGTATCTCCCGGTTCTAGCAGAGCGGTTGAGCCGATGGGTTGGACCTTTCCTCCCGGTTCGGTGAGGAAGGTGGCCGACCGGGCGGGGGAGGTAGGCAGGGCGATAACAAGAGCTATCAGGGGCAATAAAAAAAGCGAGCTCTGGCTTTTCATGGCTGCTCCTTCACCTCATGGAGCGGGGTACGGGAATCGAACCCGCATCCCCAGCTTGGGAAGCTGGTGCTCTACCATTGAGCTAACCCCGCCTACCCTAATTATATATACACCCCAGGGGGCGGACAATTGGTCATCCCGGGTGGGTAGGTTAGCTTGACACACCAGGGAGGTAGGGATAGACTACCGCTCTTGCCGCAAGGAGGTTAATGATGCCTGCTAGGAAGAAAGCTTCGGAGAGCAAGGCTGAGGAGAAGAAGGCCGCCAAGGCAAAGGCATCGGCCAACGGGAAGAAGAAGGCCGAGGGCAAGGCCAAGAGGTCCAAGAAGGCGCAGGTTGAGTACAAGGAGTACCACCCCAGTGCCAAGCGCAAGGACTTCAAGCCGGGCGACATCGTCTACTTCCCTAAGGTCAGGGACTGGCTAAACAAAGGCAGGTTTGTGGAGGCCTACGGCAAGGTGATAAACATTGAGACCTTTGACGACGGCACCCCCTACCTCAAGGTGAGCTTCTCCGAGGCCAAGGAGCTCAACAAGGTTGAGCTGGGGAGTGAGATTAGGAAGTTCATCCTGGAGCAGAAAGGCTGATTGCCCCTACTACCCTCCCCTGCCAGGGGTCAACCAGATCAATGCGGTCGTTGGGTTGCCTGAGCCGGGTCATCTTCTCAGCTAGTTCTTCAGTAGGGCTGTCCAGCCCCAAACCCAGGTAGTGGGCCTTGATGGCCAGGTTTACTCCCTGGTGTCCGACGATGGCAATAGGGTGATGGGCAGCCTCATCCCGCCAACGCTCCAGCCACTCCGCCAGTCGTCTCTCAGCATCGGCCAGGGAGTCTCCCCCGGGCGGGGGAATAAGGTAGCAGTAGCGGCGGAAGCGGGCAAACTCCTCGCCGAAGCGGCGATAGAGTTCCTCTTCGGCAATTCCCTCGTAGCTTCCCATGGACAGCTCAGCTAGCTCGGGGACAACAACCACCTCAAGCCCGGGGTGATGACGGGCGATGGCCTGGGCGGTGTGAAGAGCCCGGGAAAGGGGTGAGGAATAGATGGCACCGAGCGCCACCTCCGCCAGACGCCGGCCGATCTCGTCTGCCTGCGCTCTTCCCGTTTCGTTGAGGGGGGCATCAATCCTTCCCTGCATGATGCGGTTTAGATTGAGATCGGTCTGGCCGTGGCGAATCAAATAGATCAGCCCCCCTTCACGCTGACCAGAGCCCTCTCTCATGGGGGGTGTTTCCATGCCCATACTTCTGCCTAGAATAGGGTGCGGTGTATCCTAGCGACTACCTCCCCACCAGGCGCTCGCTACTTGTTGCCGTGCTTGGAGTGGTCCTGGTGGCCCTTGCCTTCCCTCCCCTGGGCATCGCTCCCCTTGCCCCGCTGGGCATGGCCCTGTGGGCCTGGGCAGGTACCTCCCTCCGTCACCCCAAGCAGGTGGCCTCCCTGGGCTGGCTGGCGGGCTTTCTCTACACCCTGCTTTCCCTCTGGTGGCTCTTCTGGGAATGGGGGATCATCCCCCTGCTGGTCCTATGCGTCTCCTATGGCTTTACCTACGCCCTCTGGCTGATCCTCATCCGCAACCTCTACCGCGAGGGGCCGGGTTGGTTCATCTTTGGCGGGGCGGCTGTCTGGACCACCCTGGAGATGGGCAAGGTCTATGGCCTCTGGACCATCCCCCTTCTGCTGATTGCCCAGACGCAGACCAGGGTTCCCGCCCTGGTCCAGATCGCCGATCTCACCGGTCAGTGGGGGATCAGCTTCATGGTGGTGGCGGTGTCCCTCTGGCTGGCCTGGCTCATGGGCGGAAGGGTCAGGGTCAGGCAGAGGGAATTTGTCCGCGCCACCGCCTGGCTCGCCCTGGGGGTGAGCTTCTGGCTGGGCTACGGCCTCTACCGGCTTAGCCAGGCCGGGCAGGCTGGCCCCAGTGGTGAGCGGGTTAGGGTTGCCCTGGTCCAGGAGCTCAGCGGTGAGCTCCTGCAGTGGACCTGGGAGTACATCCGGGAGGTAAAGGACCGCTACATAAACCTGGTCAAGGCGGAGCTTTCGCCGGAGGAGGGGGTAGATCTTATTCTCTTTCCCGAGGTGTCAATTCCCCTCACTCTCCCTTATCACAGTCCAAAACTATCAATTTTTCCTGATTTGTTTGAGCTAGCCGATAACTACCAGGCGGGAGTTGTCTTTGGTACTGGCTTTTCCAGCCAGCCCATTGGTAGTGAGCTATCCGCCCCGAAGGAGGCAAAAGCAAAGGGAGTCAAGTTTTACAACGGAGTCCAGTCCATCGGACCGGGACGCACCACCCCGGGACAGTACCTTAAGCTCAGGCCGGTCCCCTTCGGAGAGACCATGCCCATGGGGGGGCTTCTGGAGTTCATTGAGTTTCCCTGGGGAAGCGAGGGCTACGATGCAGGAAGAAGTCTGGAGTCTCTCCCCACCGCCAAGTTTGGCCTAAACCTTGGTCCCAACATCTGTTACGAGAGCCTCTACCCCTACATCTCCCGCGGCCAGGTCCAGGACGGGGCGGCCATCCTGGTCAACTTCTCCAACTACACCTGGATTAAAAACCACCTGGTCAGCCTGGTAAATGCCCAGAACGATGTGCTGAGAGCAGTAGAGACCCGCCGCTACTACCTCAGGGTCTCCACCACCTACTACTCCCAGGTGGTGGACCCCTAAG
>JALSIF010000122.1 GCA_026981635.1 bacterium
GCCATAGGAGCAGTAGGCGGTGGCCTGGGCGTAGTCAATCTTTGCCCTAAGTGTCTGCAGGGGAACCCTGCCCCAGTGGTACCACTCCTTGCGCCTCATCTCGGCGCCGTTGAGTCTCCCCTTGACTTGGATGCGCACCCCCACTCCGGTGACCTTATCACTCTTCTGCAGGGCCTCAAGCTCCTGCACCACCCTTTTTAGGGCCTGCTTGAGCACCCGGCGGAAGTTGATCCGCCGCTCAATCTGCTGGGCTATATTCTGGGCCACCACCTGGGCGGAGAGGTCCGGCTTGGTCACCTCATAGAACTCCAGGCTGACCTGCTGGTCGGGGTCAACCATCTTTTGCAGCTCAGCAATAAGCCTTAGCTTGTTCTCGCCCCCCCGGCCGATGGCCATTCCCATCCGCACCACATGGGCGTTAACCCGCACCTCTCCCAGCCTCCGCTTGATCTCAATCTTCTCCGGCTGGGCGTTCTTGAGCTCCTTGAAAAGGAACTCGCGAATCCTAAAGTCCTCCATCACATAGTCGGGATACTTGCGCTTGGGCGCAAACCAGACGGAGTCCCAGTTTTCTACCGTCCACAGCCTGAAGCCCTTGGGGTGTGTCTTCTGTCCCATGGTGTATCTTCCTGCCTAGCCTTCTCCCGCCGCCTTGGGGCGGTTCCACTTGAGCCTTCCCTTGCGGATCGCCCGCCGCATCCCCCGGATCCAGCGGCGCTCTTCAAGCTTCTTCCGATAGACCTCCGCCTCCTCCAGGATGATGGTCACGTGGGTGGTGCGCTTGCGCTCCAGGAATGCCCGGCCCCGGGCGCGGGGACGGATGCGCTTATAGATGGGCCCCCGGTCGGCGATCACATTCTCCACCACCAGCTCGTCCCGGTTCAGGTTGTGGTTGTGCTCCGCATTGGCCACCGCCGAGCGAAGCAGCTTCCTCAGCATCTTGCACACCTTGGAGGGCATCACCTGGAGGATGGCGTCCGCCTCCCTTACCGGCTTGCCCTTGATCAGGCGTCCGTAGCGGCGCACCTTGTTTGGCTGGGCAAACATGAAGCGGTGGATGGCGCGGGTCTGCATGGCTACTTGCCCCTCCTCGCCTTCTTGGCCTCCTTGCCGTGCCCCCGGTAGGTGCGGGTGGGGGCAAACTCGCCCAGCCGGTGGCCCACCATCTCCTCGGTCACATAGACCGGGAAGAAGCGGCGCCCATTGTGTACCTCAAAGGTAAGCCCGATCATCTCCGGGGTGATCATGGAGGCACGCGACCAGGTGCGGATGGGCTCACGGCGGTTCTCCTTAATCGCCCGCCGCACCTTCTTCATCAGCTTGGGATGGACGTATGGTCCCTTCTTGCTGGATCTGCTCATGGTTTGATCACCTACCCACCCTGCGGTCACGCACCAGGTGCCGGAGGCTCTTTCTGGGCGAGCGGGTCTTCTTCCCCTTGGCATAGACCCCGGTCCTGGACTGGGGCGGCATGGCGGTTCCCGCCTTGCCCTCGCCGCCGCCGTGGGGGTGGTCCACCGCATTCATCGCCGCTCCCCTGACATGGGGGCGGCGGCCGCGGTGGAAGGAGCGACCCGCCTTGCCCAGCTTCTGGTTGGAGTTGTCCACGTTGGAGACCCGCCCCACCGTCGCCCGACAGCGGGCGTGGATGTAGCGCATCTCCCCGCTGGGGAGTCTCACCACCACCCGGTCCTTCTCCAGCTCCTTGGCCATCAGCTGGGCGAAGCTGCCCGCCGCCCGCACCAGCTGGGCTCCCCGGCCGGGGATGAGCTCAATGTTGTGGATCAGGGTGCCGTCGGGGATACGGGCCAGGGGCAGGGTATTGCCCGGCCGGATGGGAGCGTCCTCGCCGCTCTGCACCACATCCCCCACCTTGATCCCATGGGGAGCGATGATGTAGCTGCGGGTGCCGTCGGGATACTCAATCAGGGCGATGAAGGCGGTGCGGTTGGGGTCATACTGGAGGCTTACCACCTTGGCCGGCTCACCGTCCCGGCTGCGCTTGAAGTCCACCAGGCGGTACTTGCCCCGGTAGGCGTTGCGCCTGTGGGGGGCGGTGACCCGCCCCTGGTTGTTGCGCCCCGCCCGCCGGTGGAGGGGAACCAGGAGCTTCTTCTCCGGCGGATCCTTGCTGAGCTCAGAATAGTCAATGCTCAGCCACTGGCGGGTGCCGGGCGTAACTGGCTTGTGCTTCTTAAGTGGCATCGCTTGCTACCTCACACCGCCTCCAGAATGTCGGGAATGGTCTGGCCCTCGGCCAGAGTCACGATGGCCTTCTTGCGCTCCTTGGTCCAGTAGCGGTATCTGCCCACCCGCTTGGGCTTGCGGGGAAGCTTTACGATGTTTACCTTGACCACGTTCACCTGAAAGCGCTCCTCCACCGCCCGCTTCACATCGTGCTTGTTGGCGTCGGGGGCGATGTAGAAGGTGTACTTGCCCTGTGCCGTCTGCTCCAGGGAGCGCTCGGTGATCACCGGACCGAGCAGGACCTCTGCGGGGTGCTTAGTCATCCTCGCTCACCTCCTCTCCCTCTACCTGACCGGAGTCCCCCTCGTCCCCGCTGGTATCTTCCTGGGCCTCCTCTCCGGCGTCGGACGGAGCTTCCAGAGCCGTCTCCTCTGCCTTTACCTCCGCCTCGTCCTCATCAGCCCCTGCCCCCACGTGCTCCTTCACTCCCAGCCTGACCATAAGCTCATCCCAGGCCTGGCGGGTGAAGATCACCCAGTCGTGGAAAGCAAGGTCGGGGGTATTTAGCCGGTCCACCGGCAGACACTTTATCCGCGGGTGGTTGCGGGCGGCGGTGAGCACTTTGTCCCCCCGCAGGCAGAAGATGAGCACCTTGCCGTCAAAGCCCCCCTCGCTGAAGAAACCGTCCAGCAGGCGGGTCTTCTCCACCTGCCGGAGATCGTCGTCCAGAGTCAGCCAGAGGCTTCCGTCGTGGGCGTGATGGAGCAGAGCAGAGATCAGGGCGCGGCGAGCCTGCTTGCGGTTGATCTTGATCTTCTTTATCCGCGGCTTGGGTCCAAAGGCCACCGCCCCGTGGTACATGTGGACGTTGCCCCGCTCGCCCTGGCGGGCGCGGCCGGTTCCCTTCTGGCGGAAAACCTTGCGCCCCGAGTAGGAGAGCTCCGAGATGCGCTTGGTGTTGGCGGTGCGGCGGTAGCCGTTCACCTGGGCCACCCGAATGGCCTCCTGAATGGCCAGGTAGTCGGGCTCCACCCCCTGGTAGCCGGGAAGCTCCTTGATCTGCTTTAGCTCCGCCATCTCGGGTTAGCCCTCCTCGCTGGCGGCGGCCACCGCCTCGGCCACCTCCGGCTGGGAGGCCGCCTCCTCGGGCACCTCCTCCCAGTCCACCACTTCCACAAACAGCTGCCCTCCCCGCGGACCGGGGACGCTGCCGTCAACCACCAGCAGGTTCAGCTGCGGGTTGTACTCAAAGACGCCCAACCTGAGGATGGTCACCGTCTTCCCCCCGAAGCGACCGGGCCGCTTGCTGCCCTTGAAGACCCGGGCCGGGTCGGTGGCGTTGTTGCTGGCCGGGGCGCGGTGGAAGGACTTGGTGCCGTGGGTGCGGCTCTGGCCGTGGAAGCCCCACCGCTTCATCGCCCCGGCAAAGCCCCGCCCCTTGCTCTTGCCGGTGACGTTTACTTCCAGCCATCCTCGGCAAATCTGCTGGGGCTCAATCTTCTGCCCCACCTCAACCTGGACCTCCTCCCCCTCGGGAGGACGGTACTCGTAAAAGTAGCGCAGGGGAACCTCTATTCCCGCCTTCTTGAGCTCACCTTGGACAGGTTTCGTGACGTGCTTCCAGGTGGTCTCCCCGTAGGCCAGCTTTACCGCGTGATAGCCGTCCTTGGCCGGGGTCTTGATCTGCACCACCCATACCGGCAGGGGCTGAAGCAGGGTGACGGCCATGCCGTCCCCCACCTCGTCAAAGGCGGTGGTCATCCCCACCTTGATTGCTGGTATGCGCCTGATCATGGCCATGGCTAGCTTGCCTTCACCTCTACATCCACCCCGGTGGGCAGGTCCAGGTTGACCAGCATGTCAATGGTCTGCTGGGGCGGTTCCAGGATCTCAATCAGTCGCTTGTGGATCCTGAGCTCAAAGTGCTCCATGGACCGCTTGTCCACGTGGGGTGAGCGGTTGACGCACCACACCTTGCGCTCGGTGGGAAGCGGGATCGGTCCAACCACCTTGGCGCCGGTGCGCTCCGCCATGTCCACGATGAGCTGCACGCTGTCGTTTAAGAGCCGGTGGTCGTAGCTTCTCAGCTTGATGCGGATCTTTTCCCTCATAACCACTCACCCACGGTCAAAAAAGGACCGGGTCCCGAAGGACCCGGTCCCCCATGGTCACCTCATTCAATGATCTCGGTGACCGTGCCTGCACCGATGGTTCGGTTGCCCTCACGGATGGCAAATCTGAGCCCCTTCTCAATGGCCACCGGCTTGATGAGCTCCACCGTCATCTCAATGTTGTCGCCCGGCATGACCATCTCCACCCCCTCGGGGAGCTGGATCTCACCGGTCACGTCGGTGGTGCGGAAGTAGAACTGGGGCCGGTAGCCGGAGAAGAAGGGCTTGTGGCGGCCACCCTCGTCCTTGGTCAGCACGTAGACCTGGGCCTTGAACTTCGTGTGGGGGTTGATGGAGCCGGGGGCAGCGACCACCATCCCCCGCTCCACCGCACTGCGCTCCACACCGCGCAGCAGGAGGCCCACGTTGTCACCGGCCACACCCTCGTCCAGGATCTTGCGGAACATCTCCACGCCGGTCACCACCGTCTTGATGGGGTCGGTACGGAGGCCGACGATCTCCACCTCCTCGCCCACCCGGATCTTGCCGCGCTCAATGCGGCCGGTGGCCACGGTGCCGCGACCGGTGATGGAGAAGACGTCCTCCACCGGCATCAGGAAGGGCTTGTCCACGTCGCGCTCGGGGACGGGGATGTAGGTGTCCAGCGCCTCCACCAGCTTGAGGATGGGCTCGGCGTCAGGGCCGGTGCCATCGCTCTCCAGCGCCTTGAGGGCACTGCCCCGAATAACCGGCACCTCGTCACCCGGGTAGCCATACTCGGTGAGCAGCTCCCGGACCTCCTCCTCCACCAGGTCAATGAGCTCGGGGTCGTCCACCAGGTCAACCTTGTTGAGGAAGACCACGATGTAGGGCACCCCAACCTGACGGGCGAGCAGGATGTGCTCCCGGGTCTGGGGCATCACCCCGTCGGCCGCCGACACCACCAGGATGGCGCCGTCCATCTGGGCCGCACCGGTGATCATGTTCTTCACGTAGTCCTGGTGGCCCGGGCAGTCAACGTGGGCGTAGTGCCGGTTGGGGCTCTCGTACTCCACGTGGGCAGTGGCGATGGTGATGCCGCGCTCGCGCTCCTCGGGCGCCTTGTCAATCTCGTCAAAACTGGTGAACTTGGCCAGATTCTGTAGCGCGAGCACCTTGGTGATGGCCGCGGTCAGCGTGGTCTTGCCGTGGTCAACGTGCCCGATGGTGCCGACGTTGATGTGTGGCTTGGTGCGCTCAAACTTTTGCTTCGCCATTTTGTCTCCTACGCTCCTTGCCCTTGGTTTCCCTCGGTCCGCCGAAGCTGATTATCATACCTCTCAGGCCTCGACGGCTACTTTATCCCTCACTCGGTCCTCCACCGACTGGGGCACCGGGGCGTAGTGGTCAAACTCCATCACGAACTCCGCCCGCCCCTGGGTCTTGTTGCGAAGGTCAGTAGCATAGCCGAAAGTCTCCGCCAGGGGGACGAAGGCCTGAATGACCGCCTTGCCCCGATTGTCCTGGTCAACTGCGGTGATCTTGCCCCGCCGGCTGTTGAGGTCACCGATAACATCCCCCATATACTGCTCGGGGACGGTCACCTCAACCTTCATGATGGGCTCCATGAGTATCGGCCCCGCCTTCATCACCGCATCCTTGAGGGCCATCTGGGCGGCGATGCGGAAGCTGATCTCGTCCGAGTCAACCTCGTGGTAGCTCCCGTCATAGAGCTCCACCTCAATGCCGGTAAGCGGATAGCCGAAGACCACCCCGGTCTCCATCGCCTCCCGAAGCCCCTTCTCCACCGCCGGGATGTACTCCTTGGGGATCACCCCGCCCACGATCTTGTTGTGGAAGATGAAGGGTGTCCCGTCGGTGGTGGGCCGGATGCGGATGTAGCACTCGCCATACTTGCCCCGCCCGCCGGTCTGGCGGACGAAGCGGCCATGCCCCTCCGCCTCCCGGGTGATGGCCTCCCGGTAGCTCACCTGGGGCTTGCCCACGTTGGCTGCCACCTTAAACTCCCTCAGCAGCCGGTCCACGATGATCTCCAGGTGGAGCTCACCCATCCCGGAGATGATGGTCTGGCCGCTCTCCTCGTCCATCCTCACCTGGAAGGTGGGGTCCTCCTCGGCCAGCTTGGCCAGCGCGTTGGATAGCTTGTCGGTGTCGGCCTGGCTCTTGGGCTCCACCGCCACCGCAATCACCGGCTCGGGGATGTGGATGGACTCCAACAGGATGGGATGCTTGGGGTCGCACAGGGTGTCGCCGGTGCGGGTCTCCTTTAGTCCGATCAGGGCGACGATGTCGCCCGCCCTAGCCTGGTCAATGTCCTCCCGGTGGTTGGCGTGCATGCGTAGGATGCGCCCGATGCGCTCGTGCTTTCTGACCGCCGGGTTCCACACCGAGCTCCCCTTCCTCAGGGTCCCGCTGTAGATGCGAACGTAGGTCAGCCGGCCCACATGCTGGTCAGTGGCGATCTTGAAGGCCAGCATGGCAAGGGGCTCACTGGGGTCGGGCCTTCTTATCTCTACCCGGTCGGGGTGATCGGGGTGGACCCCCTCCACCGGAGGAAGGTCCAGCGGGGAGGGGAGGTAGTCCACCACCCCGTTGAGCAGAAGCTGGACCCCCTTGTTCTTGAAGGCCGAGCCACAAAATACCGGCACCAGCTTGTTGGCGATGACTCCCTCGCGGATTACCTTCTTTAGCTGCTCCTCGGAGATCTGTTCCCCTTCCAGGTACTTCTCCAGCAGGCTGTCGTCCAGCTCGGCCAGCCCCTCCACCAGCTTTTCCTGGTGCTCCTGGAAGGTGGGCATCAGTTCCTCCGGGATCTCCTCCTCCCGGTAGGTCTTGCCCATCACATCCTCGGTGTAGTACATCGCCTTGCCCGCCACCAGATCAATCACCCCGATAAATTCGGCCTCACTGCCGATGGGGATCTGGACCGGCAGGGCGTTGGCCCCCAGGCGGTCGCGCATCATCTGAACCACCATAAAGAAGTCGGCCCCCACCCGGTCCATCTTGTTGACGAAGGCGATGCGGGGAACCTGGTAGCGCTCCGCCTGGCGCCAGACCGTCTCGGTCTGGGGCTGGACGCCAGCCACGGCGTCAAGCAAGATGATCAGCCCGTCTAGAACCCTGAGACTGCGCTCAACCTCAATGGTGAAGTCAACGTGACCGGGAGTGTCAATGATGTTGATGTTGTGGTCCCGCCACATGCAGTAGGTGGCGGCAGAGGTGATGGTGATGCCGCGCTCCTTCTCCTGGACCATCCAGTCCATGGTGGCGGTCCCTTCGTGGACCTCGCCCACCTTGTGGGAGCGACCCGTGTAGAACAGAATCCGCTCGGTGAGCGTGGTCTTGCCCGCATCGATGTGCGCAGCAATCCCAATGTTTCTGACTCTGTCCAGACTGACCATCTTGCTGCCGTGCCTCTATTACCACACGGGTCCCCACTACTTATCTCAGTCTCTCTGCCCGCTCACCAGCGGAACTGGGAGAAGGCGCGGTTGGCCTCAGCCATCCGGTGGGTATCTTCCTTCTTCTTGATGGCGGCGCCGGTGTTGTTGGCGGCGTCAATCATCTCGGCGGCAAGCTTCTCGGGGAACGACTTTCCCCTCCGCTGCCGGGCATAGGTCAAAAGCCAACGCATGGCCAGGGCGTAGCGCCGCTCAGTGCGCACCTCCACCGGAACCTGGTAGGTGGCACCCCCCACCCGCCGGCTCCTCACCTCCATCACCGGCATCAGGTTCTTGATCGCCTGCTCAAACACCTCAATGGGCTCCCGGCCGGTCTTCTCCCCCACGATCTTCATCGTCTCGTAGAAGAGCCGCATGGCCAGGGTCTTCTTGCCCCTCTTCATGATGTTGTTGATGAACTTGGCCACCAGAAGCGAGCCGTAGACCGGGTCGGGCTTGATGTACTTCTTGTTCTTGTACTCCTTCTTTCTGCGCGGCATGGCTCTGTGTCCCCTCGCTACTTGGGCCGGCGGGTTCCGTACTTACTCCTGCCCTGCTTCCTGCCTTCCACCCCAGCACAGTCCAGGGCGCCGCGGATGATGTGGTAGCGCACACCAGGAAGGTCCTTCACACGTCCACCCCTCACCAACACCACCGAGTGCTCGGCCAGGTTGTGCCCCTCACCGGGGATGTAGGCGGTGATCTCGTAGCCGGAGGTAAGCCTCACCCGGGCCACCTTGCGCAGGGCCGAGTTGGGCTTCTTGGGGGTGACGGTGTAGACGCGCGTGCAGACCCCCCGCCGCTGGGGGCATCCCCGGAGGGCGGGCGACTTGGACTTGTGCACCTTGCGCTTGCGCCCCTTCCTGACTAGCTGGTTGATGGTCGGCATAACTGACAAAGCTCCCTACTCGGCTGGCTAAGAACCATAAATGCTAGCACAGCCATCCCTGGCTGGCAAGCAAGTTCCACTCTCAAGCAGCCGGTTTAGAACCCCTCTCCCCCGTCTTCCTGGTGGAAGCTCTGCTGATATTTGAGGTAGGGAGGGAGGTCCTCCGGCTCCTCCCGCTCAATGCGCTCAAGGGTGAGCCCTTCTTCCGCGTCCACCCGGTAGAGGATGTCCCGCTTGTGGCCCGTGCCCACTGGGATGAGACCGCCGATGATGACGTTCTCCTTGAGCCCCCGTAGGTAGTCCTTCTTCCCCTCTACTGCCGCCTCGGTGAGCACCCGGGTGGTCTCCTGGAAGGAGGCGGCCGCCAGCCAGCTCTCGGTGGAGAGGCTGGCCTTGGAAATGCCCTGCAGGATGGTGGTGGCCTTGGGCGGCTTGATTCCCTTCTCCTCGGCGTGGCGGCAAAGCAGAGTGAAGGTCTTGCGGTCCAGCTTGTCGCCCGGCAGAAGCTCTCCCTTGAAACCACCCGGGTCGGTGATCTCCACGAAGTTGAACATCCGCCGCACGATGATCTCAATGTACTTGGAGTTGACGCTCACCGACTGGGACTCGTAGATCTCCTGGATGGTCTGCACCAGGTACTCCTGGGTCTTGAGATCACCCACCAGCCGGTGGTACTCCCTGAGATCAAAATCGCCCTCGCAGAGCTTGGCTGCCTTGCGCACGTAGTCTCCCTCGGCCACCAGTAGCGCCCGGTTGTCGTGGGGTGTCTCGTAGGTCTTCTCCTGCTCGCCGTCCTCGCTCACCAGGTGGATGCGATAGTAGACCCGGTCGTCCTCCGGATACATCCGCTCCACCTTGCCCGAGATGTCGGTCAGGTGGACCCCGTCCGGGTCCAACGGGGTGTTGATCTTTACCTGTTGACCAAACCTCACCGCCGGCCCCTGGTCATCCTTGAGCACCAGTTCGTAGGTGCGCTCAATGCCTAGCCGCTGATCCCTCACCACCACCTTCCAGGGGGTGAACTTGGTGATCTGCTTGACCGTGCCACTAAACTCGGCCAGAGGGGCGGGGTCCTTGACACCTCGCACCTCTAGCAGGCTCTCCACCGCAGGCAGACCGCGGGTGATGTCCACGTGCTCGCGCCGCTTGATCACATAGATGATGGAGCCCTTCTTGATTTTTTCCCCCCGCTTTACCCTCACCTCAACGGTGGTCTCCGAGGTGTTGGGCTGGGTGCGGATGACCCGCTCGCTCCCCTCCTTGGTCTTGAGCTTGATCTGGAAAGAAAAACCCTGCCCGGAGGGGCTTTTCACCCGTCTGACATCCTTCACCTCGGCGTCCGCATCGGTCTGGTAGGGGGTGACTCGTTCCACGAAGCTGCCCGCCCCACCGGTGTGGAAGGTGCGCAGGGTAAGCTGGGTGCCTGGCTCACCGATGGACTGGGCAGCCACCACACCGACCGGCTCGCCCACCTCCACCAGCCGCCAGTTGGACAGATCCCAGCCAAAGCACTTGGCACACACTCCGTTGCCCAGCTCCTCACAGGTGAGCACACTGCGGATGGTCACCCGCCGCGGCTGGGGAGCGTCCTTGAGCACCTCGTAGATCCGCTCACATTCCTCGTGGCCCATCTCGGTCCCCCGCGGGTAGATCACCTCTCCCGTTTGGGGGTCAACTAGGTCGCGGGCCAGCAGGCGGCCAAAGAGCTGCTTCTTGACCCGCTCACGGCCAAAGTCACCGTAGTAGTCCAGGTTGATCTCCAGCCCCTGCTCGGTGCCACAGTCCAGCTTGCTGATGTGCACATCCACCGCCACGTCCACCAGCCGGCGGGTGAGATAGCCGGAGTCGGCCGTCTTAAGGGCGGTGTCCACCAGACCCTTCCTTCCACCATGGGTGGAGACGAAGTACTCAAAGACCGACAGCCCCTCGCGGAAGTTGGAGATGATGGGAAAGTCCAACACCCGGCCGGTGGGTCCCACCATCAGACCACGCATGGCGGCAAGTTGCTTCACCTGGTCCATCTTGCCCCGGGCACCCGAGTTGGCCATCATCCAGATGGGATTGAGCACATCAAAGTTGAGCTTCATCGCCTTGGTGAGCTCCTTGTTGGCCCGGTCCCACACCTTGATAATCTCCTCGTTCTTCTCCGCCGGGGTGATACGCTTCTTGTTGAAGTCAGACCAGATCCGCTCGGTCTCCTTGCGGGCCTTCTCAATGATCTTGCTCTTCTCGGCTGGGATGCAGATATCACTTACCGCCAAAGTCACCCCGGTGAGGCAAGCCCACTCAAAACCGATGTCCTTGAGGGCGTCAGCCAGTACCACCACAAAGTTGTGCCCACACTGTCGGTAGGCCAGCTCCAATAGCCAGCCCAGGTCTTTCTTGCCCAGCCCGTAGTTGAAATAGGGCAGGCGGCGCTCCTCGGGCACCTCCACCTCCTTGTAGAGATCATCCAGCCGCCGGTTGAAGATCACCCTTCCCACCGTGGTCAGGCAGAAGATCTCTGGAACCGGCTCACCCTCACTCTGATAGAGCACCCGACGTTCTAGCTTTACCACCACCGGCTGCAGCAGGTCCAGGTGGCCGTTCTCGTAGGCCAGGATTACCTCGTCCAGGTCAGTGAAGTGGGGGGTCTTGGGCAGCACCCGGTCCTCAAGCTTTCGCTCCTCGTCCTTCTCTCTCAACTCCTGATAGGAGAGCAGCCGGTAGCCCTTGGAGAGGTCGTCGGGGTCCACCGGCTCGGTGTAACGCGGGTCAGGCTCCATCTGAGTCAGGTAATAGATGCCCAACACCATGTCCTGGGTGGGACCAACTATGGGCCGCCCGTCGGCCGGCAGCAACAGGTTGTTGGAAGAAAGCATCAGCACCCGCGCCTCTGCCTGGGCAGCGGTGGAGAGGGGAACGTGCACCGCCATTTGATCACCGTCAAAGTCGGCGTTGTAGGCGGTGCAGACTAGCGGGTGGAGCTGGATCGCCTTGCCCTCAATCAGTACCGGCTCAAAGGCCTGGATGGAGAGGCGGTGCAGGGTGGGGGCGCGGTTTAGAAGCACCGGGTGGTTCTTGATGATCTCGTCCAGGGCATCCCACACCTCCTCCGCCTCTGCCTTCTCCACTATGTGGCGGGCGTAGGCCACGTTCTGCTGGGGGTCGTCGGGCTTGATCAGCTTGTGCAGCACGAAGGGCTTAAACAGTTCCAGGGCCATCATCTTGGGCAGGCCACACTGGTGGAGCTTGAGCCTCGGCCCCACCACGATGACCGAGCGGCCCGAGTAGTCCACCCGCTTGCCCAGCAGGTTCTGCCGGAACCTGCCCTGCTTGCCCCTGAGCATGTCGGAGAGGCTCTTTAGGGGTCGGCTGGCCGAACTAAGCGAGGGCCTCCCTCGGGCGCGGGCGTTGTCAATCAGTGCGTCCACCGACTCCTGCAGCATGCGCTTCTCATTGCGCATGATGGATTCGGGGGCGCGGATGTCAATGAGCTTGCGCATCCGGTTGTTGCGGTTGATCACCCGCCGGTAGAGCTCGTTTAGGTCGCTTGAAGCAAACCGACCCCCGTCCAGCTCAACCATCGGCCGAAGCTCCGGCGGCAGCACCGGCAGTACCTTGAGGATCATCCACTCCGGCCGGTTGCCGCTGCGGCGGAAGGAGCGCACGATCCTGAGCCGCTTCAAAAGCTTGCGCCTGGTCTGGGCGCTTGCGGTGCGCTCAATCTCCTCCCTGAGGTCCCGCTCCAGTTCCTCCAGATCAAGGTTCTCAAAGATGTCCAGCAGGGCCTCAGCCCCCATCTTTAGCTGGATGTACCTGTCCAGGTCTATCTCATGGTTGAGGTAAAGGAAGTATCTAAGCACAGCAAAGGACTCGTATCCCGGGATAACCACCTGTCCACTGCGAGTGAGAGTGTCGTGGTCGGGCACCAAGGTCCACTTCTTAAGCTTCTTGATCAGGCGGATACCACCCTCCAAGCGGGAGATGTTGTAGTCCAGCTCCTCAATGGTCTTGCGCCGGATGAGATTGGGGTTCTTGTCTTCCACCATAAAGACAAAGAAGCCGGAGTCAAACAGCTTGGAGATGAGGGCGTAGGTGAACTCGTCCCCCCGCTGCCCGATGACCTCTTGGGTGGCCGGATCAACGATCCTCTCAGCCAGCCTATAGAAGGAGAGGATCTTCTCCCGGTTGACAAAGTCCTTCATCCGCTCCAGGTCCTCGGCGACCTCGGGGTCCTGGGAGAAGTCCATCCCCGGCTGAAGCTTGCCGTCCCCATACTTCTTGGCCAGGCCGTGGGCCAGCTCCCGCTTCTGGGCGTCATCGGTGGTGAAGCGGGCAAGCTTCTGCCACAGGTTCATCTCGTGGACGTTTTTTACGTTCCGCCGCTCGGCCTTGAGTTTCTTTACGTGCTCCCTGACCCAGGCCTCAATCTGGCGGTAGTTCTCCAGGAGCCAGGGGATGTCAATCTTGGTAACGATGTACTGGACGTAGTAGACGATCTTCTCAACTTCCTTGGAGTTGATCCCGAGGAGAGCCGACATCCGGTTGGGAATGGAGCGGGTGAACCAGATGTGGGCTACCGGTGCAGCCAGCCGGATGTGGGCCATCCACTCGCGGCGCACCTTGGAGTGGGTCACCATCACCCCACAGCGGTCGCAGACCACCTCCTTGAAGCGGCGCCGCTTGTACTTGCCGCAGGCACACTCGTAGTTCTTGGTGGGCCCGAAGATGCGCTCGCAGAACAGGCCGTCCCGCTCGGGACGGTAGGTGCGGTAGTTGAAGGTCTCCGCCTTCTTTACCTCGGCGTAGTACTCGGTGTCCCCCGGCCCCTTGCGCTTGCTCCAGCGAAGAATGTCCTCCGGCGAGGCCAGGGAGATGCGGATCCACTCAATGTTGCGGGGCTGAATCTCCAGTCGCCCCACCATCCTTCTCCTTTGTGCTACCGCCACTTTCTACTCCACCTCCTCGTCAAACTCACCGTCCGACGGAACGGTGGGCGGGGGAAGCTCGGGCACCTCCCCCCCATCACCGCCAACCGCTGAGCTGGCGAAGACCGTCTCCCTCATCCGGCGCTCGCGCTCCTCAATCTCCTCCTCGTAGTACTTGACCTCAACATTGAGCGCCAGGCTCTTGAGCTCGTTTACGATCACGTTGAACCCTTCCGGCAGACCCGGCTCGGGGATCAGGCGGCCATCCACGATGGCCTGGTAGGTGCGGCTGCGCCCCTCAACGTCGTCGCTCTTTATGGTGAGCATCTCCTTGAGCAGGTAGGCGGCACCGTAGCCCTCCAGCGCCCACACCTCCATCTCACCCAGTCGCTGACCGCCAAACTGGGCCTTGCCCCCCAGCGGCTGCTGGGTAATCAGGGCATAGCCACCGGTGGAGCGGGCGTGGATCTTCTCCTCCACCAGGTGGTGGAGCTTCATGATGTACATCACCCCCACCATCACCCGCTCCTTGAAGGGCTCGCCGGTCACCCCGTCATAGAGGATGGTTTTGCCGTCCAGGGGCAGGTTGAGGTAGGCAAACAGCTGGCGAATCTGGTCCTCCTTCACCGATTGGAAGGGGGGCGACTTGACCTTGAGCGGATTTTTGGCCCGGCGCAGGCGGATCTCCTCCACCCCCTGAAGCTCATGCTTGCGCTTGGAGCGGTCAAAGTGGATAGGCTCCTCCTTGGCGAGGATCCGGCGCACCTCCTCCAGCTGGCTCTCATCAATCATGGAGCAGGCCAGCCCAAGATGTGCCTCCAGCACCTGGCCGATGTTCATTCGGCTGGGCACGCCGAGGGGATTCAGCACCATCTGGATGGGGGTCCCGTCGGGCAGGAAGGGCATGTCCTCCACCGGCAGCACCATGGAGATGACCCCCTTGTTGCCGTGCCGACCGGCGATCTTGTCGCCCACCTGAAGCTTGAGCGTGCGGGCCACAAAGACCCGCGCCAGCTCCACCACGTTGTGGGGGAGGTCGTCCCCCTTCTCTCGGCTGAAGAACTGGGTGTGGATGACCACCCCTTCCTCGCCGTGGGGAAGCTTTAGTGGGGTGTTCTTGTAGTTTCGCCCCTTCTCGCCGAAGACCATGCGGATGAGCTTCTCCTCCCCCGAGAGATCGGTCTCCCCCCGCGGGGTGATCTTGCCCACCAGCACATCCCCCGCCTTCACCCAGGCGCCCTCACGGATGATGCCCCGCTCGTCCAGAGTGCGCTCAATCTTGCTGGAGTACTGGCGCATCTCCCGGGTGATCTTTTCCGGTCCCACCTTGGTCTCCCGCGCCTCACACTCCAGCTTCTCAATGTGGATGGAGGTAAAGATGTCGTCGGTGACCAGCTCCTCGCTGACCAGCACCGCGTCCTCAAAGTTGTAGCCCCGCCAGGGGAGGAAGGCAACCAGCACGTTCTTGCCCAGGGCAAGCTCGCCACCACTGGTGGTGCTGCCGTCGGCCAGAAGATCCCCCTTGATGACTACGTCCCCCTCCTTGACCACCGGCCGCTGGTTGACCAGCGAGCCCTGGTTGGAGCGCTTGAACTTCCTCAGCTCAATGGTCTCATACTGCTCCATCTCCTCGGGCAGCGGCTTAAACACCCGGTCCTCCGGCGGGACCACCCGCTTCCGATCAAGCTCACGGCCCGGAGGAGTGAAAATATAGTCAAACTTGGACTCGGTGAGTACCAGCTCGGGGACCTTGTCGGTGACGTCCTGGTAGCGCTCCTTGAGCTGGCCAACGATCTCCTCCACGATCTCCCGGCTCTTGGCCCGCACCACAATCTCGTGCTCATCCAGCGGGTTGCGCTCAAAGACCAGGCTGGGGTAGAGCTTCTCCCGCAGGCGCGCCAGCCGCTTCATCGCCTCGGTGGCGTCCCGCTTGCGCACGAAGCGCACCGCGGTCAGGTTGGTGAGGGTTTCCAGGTTGGGCAGGTCCAGGATCTCGCCCGTCTGGCGGTCCCAGACGATCCCCTTGGCCAGGGTGATCTTCTCCGAGTCGGCATAGATCACCTGGCCACAGAAATGGCTCCTTAGCACCGCCCCGGAGTCCTCCGCCACCCGTCGCTCGTTGCCGGTACCCACCAGCGGGGCCTCTGGCTCAATCAGCGGAACCGCCTGGCGCTGCATGTTGGAGCCCATCAGCGCCCGGTTGGAGTCGTCGTGCTCCAGGAAGGGGATGAGGGAGGTGGTAACGGAGACGAACTGGGCGGGGCTGATTTCAATCAGGTCCACCTCCTCCCGGCTCACCAACTCAATGTTGTCCCCCCTACGCACATGCAGGCGATCCTCCAGGATGCGCCCCCGCTTGTCGCGCTTTACGGTGGCCGGGGCGATACGGAACTTGGTGTCCTCAAAGGCGGGAAGATATTTCACCTCGCTTGAGATCACCCGGCCCTTCTTTACCGGGTGATAGGGGGTCTCCACAAAGCCATACTTGTTTAGCCGGGCATAGCCGGCCAGGCTGGTGATGAGGCCGATGTTCTGCCCCTCCGGGGTCTCAATGGGGCAGATGCGCCCATAGTGGCTGCGGTGGACGTCCCTGAAGTCAAACCGGGCGGCGTCCCGGGTGAGCCCCTTGGGTCCCAGGGCGGAGAGGCGACGCTTGTGGGTGAGGGAGGTGAGCGGATTGGTCTCGTCCATGAACTGGCTCATCTGGGAGGAGCCAAAGAACTCCTTGATCACCCCCGTAAGCGGCCGGGTGTTGATGAGCGACTTGGGGCTCTCCTCTTCGGCGGTGGGCTGCATCATCCGCTCGGTGATGATGCGCTCCACCCGCATCATCCCCTTGCGCATCTGCTCCTGTAAAAGCTCGCCCACCGGCTCCACCCGCCGGTTCTCCAGGTTCAGGTGCTCGGTGTCGTCAAGCTGCCCCTTGCCCTCCTCCTGCAGCTCGTAGAGCTTGCGGAAGGTCTCCATGAAGTCGGCCACCGACAGCACCCGCCGATCAGGGCGGAGGTTGATGCCCAGCTTGCGGTTGACCATGTAGCGACCCACCTCGGCCAGGTCGTAGCGCACCGGGTCCATGTAGCGCCGCCGGAGCATCTCCTCCAGCTGAGCCTCGGTGAAGGAGTCGGTGGGGTTGAGCCGCTTCCAGATCTCTATCAGCGCCTCCCTCCGGTCGCGGGTGCGGTCCTCCTCCACGGTGGGCATGAGGGGCTGCTGGATGGGGAAGGGCTGGTTATCCCATTCCTCCTTGGTGAGGGGCTCCTGGTGGACGTTGCCCTCCCGGTCGGTGTAGAGATAGACCGGGTCGGGGTGATAGATCACCTTCTTCTCCAGGTCAACCGTAAAGCCCAGCGCGCGCAGGAACTGGGTGATGGGGATGCGCACCACCCTCCGGGTGGTGTCCAGGCGAACCTGATACACCTTCCTCCGCTTGTCGTACTGATACTTGAGCCAGGAGCCCCGGTAGGGAATCAGCTTCACCATTGGGGCATCCTCGCTGGCAGTGCGCTTCTGACCAGGAGTGAAATAGACCCCCGGCGAGCGCACCAGCTGGCTCACGATCACCCTTTCAACCCCGTTGATGATGAAGGTGCCGCGAGAGGTCATGAAGGGGATATCACAGATGTAGACCTCCTGGCGGATAATCTCCCCCTTCCGCTTAAGGTTGCGAAACTCAAAGATGCCCTTGATGGAGGCCGAGTAGTCCAGGTCCATCTCCAGGCACTCGGTATCGGCGTGCTCGGGCAGGATGACCTTGTAGTCCAGAAAGTGGAGCTCCAGTGCGCCGTCCTTGCTGCGGATGGGGAAGACCTCCTCAAAGACCTGCTTGAAGCCCTCAAAGAGGAACCAGCGGTAGCTCTCCACCTGGGTGGCGAGCAGGAAGGGAAACTCATACTCAATCAGGTCTTCACTGAGTGCGTGACGCCTGTCTAGAAGCATTCCTTTCAAGGCCTAACCCTCCTTTCGAAAAGCTTGCGGCCGTGCAAAGCGGGGCGCCGATCGGGCGCCTGCTATATCCCGCCCCTCGGTAGAGATAAGCAACCTACTCCAGCTCGACCTGGGCTCCCGCCTCCTCCAGCTGCTTCTTGATCTCCTCTGCTTCGTTCTTGGGCACCCCCTCCTTGACCGGCTTGGGAGCGTTGTCCACCAGCTCCTTGGCCTCCTTGATGCCGAGGCCGGTGACCTTGCGGATCACCTTGATCACGTCCAGCTTGCTACCCCCGATGGACTTGAGGATGACGTTGTAGCTAGACTTCTCCTCGGCCGCCTCGGCCGCCTCGCCTCCGCCGGCGGCCGCCGCTCCCGCCACCGGTGCAGCCGCCACCGCCGCGGTGACGCCCCAGCGCTCCTCCAGCTCCTTGACCAGCTCATTAAGCTGAACGACGGTGAGGCTCTCCAGCTTCTCAATGATCTCCTCGTAAGGCATCTTGTCCCAAACCTCCTGGTGATGGTTCTCCTACCCTCTAGGGGAACGCATATGTTTCTCTCTCCCCTCGCCTGGCTCCTGGCTTGTCCCCTACCCCTGCTCCGCCTTGGCCTTGAGTACCCGGGGCAGGCGGGAGAGGGTGCCCGCCAGTACCCCCACCAGCCGCTGGGGCACTCCCTTCATCAGGCCAAGCAGCTTGGCCTTCGCCTCCTCCTTGCTGAGCAGGTCGGTAAAGCGCCGGAACTCCTCCGCCGGGTAGGCCTTGCCGTCAAACCAGATCGCCTTGACCTGGCCGGCGGGAAAATCCCTCAGCTGCCGGTTTAGCTCGCGGATGGCCTTGGCCGACCCGCTCACGTCCTCCCGGCCAAAGACCACCATGGTGGGCCCACGGAGGGCCTCCAGCAGACCGTCCACCTCCATCCCCTCCAGGGCCCGCTTGGCCAGGGTGTTCTTGACCACCATGCAGTCGGCTCCCCGCCGCCTGAGCTCCTCCTTGAAGCTGTCGCGGGTCGCCACATCCATGCCCAGAAAGTCAATCAGGAAGGCAAAGTCCGCCTCGGCAAACACCTGCCTGATCCTTTCCACCCGCTTGGCCTTTTCCTTGCGCCTCATGGTCTTATCCCCCGCGCCCGTTTAGATGAACTCCCTCAGGTCAACCTTGACCGACGGGGTCTGGGTAGCGCTGAGGTAGAGGGACTTGAGGTAGCCCGCCCGGCTGAGGGCGGCAGGCTTTACCCGCATCAGCTCCTGAACCAGGTGGCGCACATTCTCCACCAGCTGGTCCACCTCAAAGCCCGCCTTGCCCACCGGCACATGGACCACCCCGGTGCGGTCTACCCGAAACTCCAGCTTGCCCCGCTTAAACTCCTCCACCGCATGGGCCACATCGTTGGTCACCGTCCCCGCCTTGGGGTTGGGCATAAGCCCCCGCGGTCCTAGGATGCGGCCCAGCTTTCCCACCTCGGCCATCATCTGGGGGGTGGCGATGACCACATCAAAGTCCAGCCAGCCCTCCTTCTGGATCTTCTCCACCAGCTCCTTGCCACCGGCAAAGTCGGCCCCCGCCTCCTCGGCCACCTTGATCAGGTCTCCCTCGTGGGCGATGACCACCACGGTGGGGGTCTTGCCGGTGCCGTGGGGGAGGGTGGTGGTGCCGCGTATGTTCTGTTCCGGCTTTCTGGGGTCAACCCCCAGGCGGGCCGAAAGTTCCACCGTCTCCCAGTCGCGGGCCATCTGCTTCACCAGCTCCACTGCCTCCCTCAGGGGGTGGGCCACGGTGCGCGGGCCCCGCTTCTCGGCCAAACTGAGGTATCGCTTGGTGCGCTGGGGCATGGCTAGAGTTCCACCTCCACTCCCATGCTGCGGGCGGTGCCGGCAATGATCTTCATCGCCTGCTCCACGTCGTTGGCGTTGAGGTCCTTCATCTTGTGCTCGGCGATCTGGCGAAGCTGATCCTTGGTGAGCTTGCCTACCTTCTCCTTGTTGGGCACCCCGGAGCCCTTCTCAATCCCCAGCGCCCGCTTGATGAGCAGGGCTGCCGGGGTGGTCTTGAGGTCAAAGTCAAAGCTGTTGTCGTGGTAGACCCGGATGACGGTGGGGATGATGTCTCCCTTGCGGTCCTGGGTGACATCGTTGAACTTCTTGCAGAAGTCCATGATGGGGATGCCGTGCTGGGCCAGGGCAGGGCCCAGGGGGGGTGCCGGACGGGCCGCCCCACCCTCAATGTGCACCTTGATGATGGCTTTTATGGGCTTGGCCATGGCTTCTTTCCCCTAATCTTCAGATGATAGCACCAAATCCAGATTTAGTCTTCCTCCGCTCCCACCTTCTCGGGTGCATCCTCCAGCCGCTCCACTTGCTCAAAGTTGAGCTCAAGCAGGGTGTCACGGCCAAAGATGCTCAGCACAATCTTTACCTTCTGGCGCTCCGGTTCTATCTCTTTCACCTTGCCCAGCATCTCGGCGAAGGGACCGGAGAGGATCTTTACCGTGTCCCCCACCTCATAGCTGGTCACCACCTCGGCCTCCTCCTGCTCCATGCGGCGGAAGATCTCCTCCACCTCCTCGTTGGTGAGGGGCTGAGGCTTGCCGCCCGGGCCGACAAAGCCGATCACCCCCTTGACGTGCCTGAGCAGGTGCTGGGTCTCCACGTCCAGGCTGGCCCTGACCAGGATGTAGCCGGGGAAGAGCTTGCGCTTGCGCTTCTGCTTCTTGCCCTTGTAGACCTCGGTGCGGGTCTCGTAGGGGACCACCACCTCCTCCACCCGGTTGATCCCCTCCTTGACGAACTGGCCCTGCTCAATCATGTGCTGGATGGCCTCGGCCACCTTCTGCTCCTGACCCGAGAGAACATGGAGAACGTACCAGCGCATCGCCTACACCCCCACCCCGATGAGGGAGAAGATCCCGTCAACGATGAGGCTCAGCAGGGTAACGATGAGGGTCATCACCCCGGTAAAGATGAGCACCCCAAAGGTCATCCGCCACAGCTCACCGCGACTTGACTTGGTCCACTGCTCCCGCTTGGGCCAGTGCCAGTCGGGAAAGGTAATCCGGTTCCACTCCGCCTTGAGCTCGCGCATGAAGTTGGCCAGCCGGCTGCGGGTGCGCCGGGGATGGGCCGCCTCGCTAGTGTCGGTGGCGGGCTTGGGCTTGGCCTCGGTAGTAGTGGTGGTCTTTGCCATCTGACCTTCCCCGTACCTTGCTCAGCAAAAAAAGACCTCAGGAAGCAGGGCCAGCGGGACTCGAACCCACAACCCCCGGTTTTGGAGACCGGTGCTCTACCAATTGAGCTATGGCCCTTCGGTTCCCTCGCGGCGAGGTCCTCTAATCCTTATACCCGGCTCACTTGGTCTCCCGGTGTAGGGTGACGTGCCGGCAAAAGCGGCAGTACTTTTTGAGCTCAAGCTTGCCCGGGGTGTTGTGCCGGTTTTTGAAGGTGCGGTAGTTTCGCTGCCCGCACTCACTACAAGCAAGCACGATCATGATGCGACTGCCTTTCTTGCGCTTGGCCATGGGACGCTCTCTCTCCCGCTACTGCCGCTCGCCAGGGAGCCGGACCAGGTAGATTAGCAGAGATCTGACCTCCTGACAA